>DATMJM010000152.1:0-7081 GCA_035553935.1 Solirubrobacteraceae bacterium | reverse complement strand
AAGGAGATCCATGAGCGACGACTTCACCACCGACCAGGCCGAGCGCGAGGCGTCCGGCGCCCATCCCTACGGCCGCTACCTCGAGGAGTTCGAGGTCGGCGCGGTCTACAAGCACTGGCCCGCCAAGACCATCACCGAGGCCGAGGACCACCTCTTCTGCCTGCTGACGATGAACCACCACCCCCTGCACGTCAACGACGTCTACGCCAAGCAGTCCCAGCAGGGTCGCAATGTCGTCGTCGGCCCGATGGTCTACTCGCTCGCGCTCGGCATGAGCGTCTCGGACGTCAGCGGCAAGGCGATCGCGAACCTCGCGACGGAGGAGCTCAAGCATCCCGCTCCGGTCTTCCACGGCGACACGCTGTTCTGCGAGTCCGAGGTGCTCGAGAAGCGCGAGTCCAGGTCCAAGCCCGACCGCGGCACCGTGCGCGTTCAGACGCGCGTGCTCAACCAGGACGGCGTGCTCGTGGCCGAGTTCAAGCGCCTCGTGCTCGTACCGCGGCGCGCGGCCGGCCCGCCGGTGCAGACGTCCGACAGCGCGTAGGCGCCGGTGGGGCGGCCGCAGCCGCCCCACCGTCACCGCCCCTCCGGCCCCGCACGAGCGGGTCCGTGCGGCGCCCGGTCCCGCTAGCGCAGGTTGTAGATCGTGCAGTACAGCGCGCCCTCGGTCGCAGCGCCGGCGTCCGTCGTCACGAAGACGCGCATGTCGTTGCCGCCGATGCTGTTGACCGAGGCGATCTTCGAGGTCCCGTCGGCGGCCGTGCAGTTGGCGGCGTCGTCGGAGAAGAAGAACTGCACGCCTGGCAGGTCGATGTCGTAGACGTTCGATCCGGCGGTGTGGCTCACGACCGGGGTCCCGGTCACCGGCGCGCGGTGGCTCGAGGACCGCAGGGTGCCGTTGGCGGCGATGTTTACGACGGCGACCGGGATCAGCCCTGCCACGTCGGCGGCCGCGACGAACTCGCTCGAGTCCTTGCCGTCGAGCGTGTCGGCGTTGGCCGCGGTATCGGCCGTCGCCGCGGCGAGCCCCGCCTTGGCGCGCGCGGCTGCGATGATCTCCGCAGCGTGCAGGTTGTCGACGCGGTCGGCGTTGAGGCCGGTCGCGACTCCGGTCGCGTTCGTGGTGAACGGCTTCTTGGCATCCCCGCCCGGTCCGGCCGTGATCGTGCCGACGACGTCGCCCAGGTTGGTGTTGAACTCGAACGCGCGGCCCGTCGACAGGTTGCTCGCGCGGTAGCAGGGCTTGCTCGTGGCGGCCGCGGATGCGCGGCAGCCGTTGATGAACCCGCCGCCGGTCGACGACAGGTTGGACATGCGCATCGCGAAGCCGCCCTTGGCGGCCCTGGTCGTGGCGATGTTCGCGATGATCTCGGTCTCGCTCGTGGTGGTGCCGTTGCGCACCCCCTCGCGCAGGTTGTCGCCGGTGCGCGCGCCGGCGAACGGCGCCCCGCAGACGATCAGCAGTCCCGTCGCGGCGATGACCGAGCGGGTACGCGGCGTGCTGCCCAGCAGGCGTCGATGCTTCTGTGGACCCGCGTCGGCGGGCTTCAGCGATAGGTGCATGGTGTGCTCCGGGTCGAGAGACGATCTCCTCGGCGGCGCCCGATGCGGGCGCCGCGCGGACGCCCGCGCGGTTGTTCCTAGCGCTGGGCGTCTTGCTGGCGCGACGACCGCGCACGGGGCAGGCGCCTCCTTGCGCCCGCGACGCTACGCGGCCCCGGATCTTGCGCTGCCGCACGGCGAGCACGAGCGCGTGCGCACGTCTGCCATCGCGAGATCTCCCTCCGTCGCCGACCTTTGTCACCAATCTCGACCCACGGCCGGCGCCGAAGTTGCGTCGGCATCCCTCGTCAGGTCTGTCCGCGCGTCGCTACCGCAGGACGACACACGCCGGCGCCCCGAGCGAGGATGCTGTTGACCCACGCGATCTTCGACGTCCCGTCGGCGATCGTGCGGTGGGCATGACGACCCGCGGCTCGCGCAGAGCTGCGTCCGACAGCGAGGTACCACGACAGCCGGGGGGCGCCGCGAACGGCGCCCCCCGGTGAACGTCAGGTCGGTCTGTGCTGCGCGTCGCTCAGCAGTGCACGGCGGCGTGGAAGTCGCGGTCCGCGGGAGCGCCCGCCGAGTTGGCGGTCCGCACCGTGACGGTCGTGTTGCCGGCCGCGACGACCGGCGTCGCGGAGATCTCGCCGCCGGTCGCGTCCGTGATCGTCGCCGAGACCGCGCACTTGGCGAGGTCGCCCGTGAACAGCAGCGCGTAGACGCCGGTGCCCGCGACGTGCGCCAGCCCGCCCGCGGCCGCCAGGCCGCGCGTCTCGCCGGCGGCCCCGGCCGCCGAGACCTGCGCGAAGCGCGCCTGCAGGTCCGTCGAGTCCTTGCCGTCCACCGTGTCGGCGTCGAGGTCCTTCTTCAGGCGCGCCGCCGCGATGATCTGCGCGGCGTCGAGGCCGTCGACCTCGTCGGCGTTCAGGCCGGTGGCGACACCGGTGGCGTTGGTCACGAACGGCTTCTTGCTGTCGCCGCCGGAACCCGCGCTGATCAGGCCGACGACCGGACCGTTGCTGGCGTGGAGCTCGAATGCGAAGCCGGTCGACAGGTTGTTGGCGCGCAGACACGGATTCTGCGGCGTCGGCTTGGCGGCGGAGCCGCCGGCGCTCGAGCGGCAGCCGTAGATCGCGCCGCCGCCGCTGGACGACAGGTTGGACTGGCGCGTCGAGTAGCCGCCCTTCTGCGCGTTCGTCGAGTTGATGTTCGAGATGATCTCGGTCTCGCTCGTGGTCGTGCCGTTGCGCACGCCCTCGCGCACGTTGTCGCCGGTCGCGGCGCCGGCGAACGGCGCCGCGCAGATGACGAGCAGGCCGGTTGCCGCGACGACCGATCGCGTGCGCGGCGCGCCTGCGAGCAGGCGCCGGCGGCGCGGCGCCTGGCCGTGGGTTCGTGGCTGGGAGCTGTGCATGTGGTCGTTCCTCCGTATGGGTTTGGAGTCACCGCTGCGATCGCGGCCGCGACCGATCCGCACCTGTCGCCAGGCGAAGACCAGGACGCCCGGGCGTCCGCGGGTGAGCGGCGCCCGCATCGGATCTGGTTCGGGTTTGCACTCGCGAGACGCGCCGTGAAGCGTCAGGCGTCCCGCGTGCACCTCTAGGTCCCCGACCCGCGACCGCCGCCGAAGTTGCGCTCTGCAGGGGATCGTTCGCACCGCGCCGCCGCCTGCGCGGGACTTGCGCGACAATGCGCGCCGGGAGACATCGCGACGAGAGAGGGAACGAGTGAGCGACACGACGACCGTGGCGACGAAGAATCAGAAGCTGATCGACTGGGTCGACGAGATCGCGGCCCTGACGAGGCCGAAGGACGTCCACTGGTGCGACGGATCGGCCGAGGAGTACGACAGCCTGACCCAGCAGCTCGTCGACGCCGGGACGTTCACGAGGCTCGCCGATGCCAAGCGTCCGAACTCATTCCTGGCCCGCTCGGACCCCGGTGACGTCGCGCGCGTCGAGGACCGCACGTTCATCTGCACCCAGACCCAGCGCGCTGCCGGGCCGACGAACAACTGGACCGACCCGACCGAGATGCGGGCCACGCTCAACGGCCTGTTCGACGGCTGCATGGAGGGGCGGACGATGTACGTCCTGCCGTTCTCGATGGGCCCGCTCGGCTCGCCGATCGCGCACATCGGCGTCGAGCTGACCGACTCGGCCTGCGTTGCGGTGAACATGATGATCATGACCCGGGTCGGAGCCAAGACGCTCGACGTGCTAGGCGAGGACGGCGACTTCGTCCCCTGCGTGCACTCGGTCGGCGCACCGCTCGCGGACGGCCAGGAGGACGTGCCGTGGCCGTGCAACGCCGCCAACAAGTACATCGCGCACTTCCCCGAGACGCGCGAGATCTGGTCCTTCGGCTCCGGCTACGGCGGCAACGCGCTGCTCGGCAAGAAGTGCTTCGCGCTGCGGATCGCCTCGAGGATGGCGCGCGACGAAGGCTGGATGGCCGAGCACATGCTCATCCTCAAGCTCACCTCGCCCGAGGGCGACGTCAAGGTCATCACGGGCGCCTTCCCGAGCGCCTGCGGCAAGACCAACCTCGCGATGCTCATCCCCACGCTGCCCGGATGGAAGGTCGAGACGGTCGGCGATGACATCGCCTGGATGAAGTTCGGCGAGGACGGGCGGCTGTACGCGATCAACCCGGAGACCGGGTTCTTCGGCGTCGCGCCGGGCACCGGCGAAGACACGAATCCCAATGCGATGGTGACCGTCGCGAAGAACACGATCTTCGCCAACTGCGCGCTGACGGACGACGGCGACGTCTGGTGGGAGGGGATGACGGAGGAGCCGCCGGCGCACGCGATCGACTGGAAGGGCAACGACTGGACCCCCGACTCCCGCTCGCCCGCCGCCCATCCGAACGGCCGCTTCACGACGCCGGCCGCGCAGGACCCGGCGATCGCGCCGGAGTGGGAGGACCCCGAGGGCCTGCCGGTCGACGCGATGATCTTCGGCGGGCGCCGGGCGACGGTCGTCCCGCTCGTGACGGAGGCGCTGGACTGGAACCACGGCGTGTTCCTCGGCTCGACGATGAGCTCGGAGATGACGGCGGCCGCGGCCGGCGGCGTCGGCCAGCTGCGCTTCGACCCGTTCGCGATGCTGCCTTTCTGCGGCTACAACATGGCCGAGTACTTCCAGAACTGGCTGGACATCGGCAGCCGCGAGGGGGCGCAGCTTCCCAGGCTGTTCTACGTCAACTGGTTTCGCAAGGACCCCGACAGCGGGAGGTTCCTGTGGCCGGGCTTCGGCGAGAACTCGCGCGTGCTGAAGTGGATCTTCGAGCGCTGCGCCGGCGCCGAGGGCGGAGCGGCGACGGCCGTCGGCATCGTCCCGGCTCCCGGCGAGCTCGACGTCTCGGGCCTGGACATCTCAGAGGAGGAGCTCGCGCAGGTGACGAGCGTCGATCCGGAGGCGTTCAAGGCGCAGCTGCCGCAGATGCGCGAGTTCCTGGCGAAGTTCGGCGACGACCTCCCCGCGGAGATCAGCGCCCAGCTCGACGCGTTCGAGACGCGACTGCAGGAGGCGTCCTCGTGATGGCACTGCTCAAGCGCTGGCTGCGCATCCGCAAGCGCAAGAAGTCGCGCCGGCGCTAGCGCCGGCGGGCGTCAGCGCGGCGGATCGCGTTCGCCGGCCGCGGCGGCGAGGCGCTGCACGACCACCGGATCCAGTCCGTCCTGCGGGCGCGGCGCGGCCAGCACGTCGCGCGCCGCCTGCTCGAGCGGGCGGTGGCGCAGGCCGGCCGCGAGGGCCCGTGCTCCCGAGATCCGCATGAAGCCGGAAGCCTGCGGGTCATCGGCGGCGATCCAGAGCGGCAGGTCCTCGTCGTCGAGGCCTGCCGCGCGGACGCGCTCGTCGGGCACCCAGGCGACATCGCCGCTGCCGCAGGCCGCCAGCATCTCGCCCCACGTCAGCTCGTCGCCGACGACGTTGAACACCCCGCTCGCGCGCGCCGCGGTCAGCTGGACCACGAACGCCGCGAGGTCGCGCGCGTCGATGAGCTGTAGCGGGCGGACGGCCTCGCCGGGCGCGACCAGCCGCCCGCCGCCGGCCGCGTGCACGACCCATGCGCTGAAGCGGTTGGTGGGGTCGTGCGGCCCGGCGACGATTTCCGGCCGCACGATCAGCGCGCGCTCGCTGCCGAACCACATCAGGGCCTCCTCCTCGCAGCGCGCCTTCAGCGCGCCGTAGGTCGCCCCTTCGCCCGCCGGCACCACGGGCGCGTCCTCGTCGACCCCCGGCCGCGAGACGTCGGCGTACACCGAGATCGTCGAGATGAACGTCAGGTGCGCGGCGCGCTCGGCCAGCAGCCGCGAGCTCGCGGCGACGTGCTGCGGGTGGTAGCCGGTGACGTCGATCGCCGCGTCCCAGGGGCCCCCGCCGCGCAGCGCCCGCAGGTCGGCGGCCCGGTTGCCGCGCAGCAGCCGGGCGTCCGCGAAGAGGCCGGGCGCCGTGCGCCCGCGGTTGAAGAGCGTCACGTCGTCGCCGCGCTCCAGGGCGTGCGCGACGATGTGCCGCCCGACGAATCCGGTGCCGCCGAGGACGAGCAGCCGCATGGGCCGATTGTGTCAGTGCTCCTCCCGATCGTCGCCGGGCGGTACGTTGCCCGCCATGGCAATAGAGACGCAGGACGACGTCGACGATGTCGTCGCCGGCCGCGAATGGACGTCCGAGCTCTACCGCATCGCCATCGACGGCTTCGACCGCGCCGCAGCGCTGCTGGACCTCGACCCCGAGTTCGTGACCCGCCTGGGGGAGCCACGGCGCTCGCTCGTCGTGAACTTCCCGGTGCGGCTGGACTCCGGGCGCGTGCTCGGGCTGACCGGCTATCGCGTGCAGCACACGCTGACGATGGGCCCGACGAAGGGCGGCTTTCGCTACGGCGCCGACGTGTCGCTCGGAGAGTGCGCCGCGCTGGCGATGTGGATGACGTGGAAGTGCGCGCTGCTCGGGCTGCCCTACGGCGGCGCCAAGGGCGGGGTGCGCTGCACGCCCAGCGAGCTCAGCGTCCCCGAGCTCGAGCGCCTGACGCGGCGCTACGCCGCCGAGCTGATCCCCGTCATCGGGCCCGACCGCGACATCCCGGCGCCCGATATGGCGACGAGCGAGCGCGAGATGGCGTGGTTCATGGACACGTACTCGCAGATGGTCGGTCACTCCGTCTTCGAGATCGTGACCGGCAAGCCGGTCGTGCTGGGCGGGACGGCCGGCCGGCGCGCGGCCACCGGCCTCGGCGTCGTGTACGTCACGGAGGCGGTGTGCGAGCGGGTCGGGCTGGACCTGCGCGAGGCGCGCGTCGCGATCCAGGGGTTCGGCAACGTCGGCGAGGTCGCCGCCACCGAGGTCCACGCGATCGGCGCCCGCGTAGTCGCGGTGTCCGACCACACGGGCGGGCTCGTCGATTCCGACGGCCTCGACATCGCCGCGGTCTCGCGCTGGTCGGCCCGCCACGGCGTGCTGCTCGGCTATCCCGACGCCCAGCACGTCGGGCCGGCGGACGTGCTCGAGGTGCCCTGCGACATCGTCAT
>DATMJM010000151.1:0-5696 GCA_035553935.1 Solirubrobacteraceae bacterium | reverse complement strand
GGAAGTGGAAGGCCATGTGGCACTCGTCGCCGTCGCCGAAGTACTGCACGACGTCGGCCGGCCACTGGTTGGCCTCGGCGAGCAGGACGCGGTCGGGGTACTCCGCGTCGACCGTCCCGCGCACCTTCTTGAGGAACTCGTGCGTCTCGGGCAGGTTCTCGCAGTTGGTGCCCTCCCGCTCGTAGAGGTAGGGCACGGCGTCGAGGCGAAACCCGTCGAGGCCGAGGTCCAGCCAGAAGCGCAGGACGTCGAGCATCGCCTCGTGGACCTCGGGGTTGTCGTAGTTCAGATCGGGCTGGTGATGAAAGAAGCGATGCCAGAAGTACGCGCCGGCCTTCTCGTCCCAGGTCCAGTTGGAGGTCTCGGTGTCGATGAAGATAATCCGCGCATCGTCGTACAGCGTCGGGTCCTCCGACCAGACGTACCAGTCGCGCTTGGGATTGTCCGGGCTCGAGCGCGCCTCCTGAAACCACGCGTGGTCAGACGACGTGTGGTTCATGACGAGGTCGGCGATGACGCGGATCCCGCGCTCGTGGGCGGCCTCGATGAAGGCGCGCACGTCCACGATCGTCCCGTAGTCGGGATGCACGCCGTAGAAGTCGGCGATGTCGTAGCCGCCGTCGCGCAGCGGGGAGGGGTACATCGGCAGCAGCCAGATGACGTCGATGCCCAGCCACTGCAGGTAGTCGAGCTTCTCCGTCAGGCCGCGGAAATCGCCGCTGCCGTCGCCGGTGCCGTCGTAGAAGCCGCGCAGATGGATCTCGTAGAAGATCGCGGTCTTGAACCAGAGCGGGTCTGATTCGAACCACTGGCCGGCCGGCTGCATCAGCCGGGGCTCGTGCTCACGCGCAGCAGGTGCGCCACGCGGTACGGGTCCAGCCGTACGAAGTTGCGTCCCATCCGCCAGTCGAAGCTCTCGACCGACAGCAGGTCGGTGACGGCGAACACCGGCGGCAGCCCGAGGCCGTACGGGATGACGACCACGCCCTCCTGCGCGCTGACGGGGTCCAGCGTGACGACGACGATCACGATGTTGTCGCCCGTGCGCTTGGCGTAGGCGATGAGAGCGTCGTTCTCGGTCGTGAGGAACTGGATGTTGTCGACGTGCTGCAGCGCCTCGTTCTCGCGCCGGATCGCGTTGACGCGTTCGATGAGCGACAGCAGCGGGCCGTTCAGCGAGCGCTGCTTGATCTCGTACTTCTCGGAGTTCTCGTACTCCTCGCTGCCCGGCCGCACCGGCGTGCGCTCGAAGTTCTCAAAGCCCGAGTAGACCCCGTACGTCGGGCTCAGCGTGGCGCCGAGCACGAGCCGGCTGGCGAACTTCGGCGGCCCGCCGTGCTGCAGCTCCTCGGTGAGGATGTCGGGCGTGTTGACGAAGAAGTTGGGCCGGTAGTACTCCTGCATGCCGCTCGTCGCCAGCTCGGAGACGTAGTCGGTCAGCTCCCACTTGGAGCTCTTCCAGGTGAAGTACGTGTAGGACTGGTTGAAGCCGACCTTCGCGAGCTGGCGCATCATCGCCGCGCGCGTGAAGGCCTCCGCGAGGAAGATGATGTCCGGGTGGTCTGAGCGCAGCTCGGCGATGACCCACTCCCAGAACGCCAGCGGCTTCGTGTGCGGGTTGTCGACGCGGAAGACCTTGACCCCGTGCGCTGCCCAGTGGCGCAGCACGTCGCGCAGCGCGTGCCACAAACCCTGCCAGTCCTCGCAGTCCCAGTTGACGTTGTAGATGTCCTGGTACTTCTTGGGCGGGTTCTCGGCGTACTTCAGCGTGCCGTCGGGGCGGCGGTTGAACCACTCCGGGTGCTCGCTCAGCCATGGGTGGTCCGCCGAGCACTGGATCGCGAAGTCCAGCGCGATGTCGATCCCGTGCTCGCGCGCGGCGCGCACGAGCGCGTCGAAGTCGTCCATCGTGCCGAGGTCGGGGTGCAGCGCGTCGTGGCCGCCGGTCGCGTCGCCGATCGCCCACGGTGACCCCGGATCGTTCGGGCCCGCCGTCAGGCTGTTGTTGCGCCCCTTGCGGTTGGTCTGGCCGATCGGGTGGATCGGCGGCAGGTACAGCACGTCGAACCCCAGGCGCGCGAGCTCGGGGAGCTGCTCCGCGACGCCCTTCAGGCCGCCCCACGAGCGCGGGAAGAGCTCGTACCACGTGCCGAAGCGAGCCTTGACGGGATCGACATCGACGTGCAGCTCGCGCTCCATCGTGGTCGAGCGGCTGCGGTCGGGATGGCGCTCGACGGCGGCGAACAGCTCGCGGTCCAGCGCGACCTGCGGGTTGGCGCCGTCCTCGCGGAGGACCGCGAGCGCGCGCTCGATGCGCTTGCGATCGGCGCCCTTGGCGCGCCTTGCCGCCTCGTCGAGCAGGACCTCACCCTCGGAGAGCTCGCCGCTGAGGTCCGCCTGTCCGGCGTCGATCTTGCGCTGCAGCTCCTCGCGCCAGCTTGCGAACGCGTCGACCCAGGCCTCGATCGTCCACGTGTGGCGCCCGAGGCGATCGACCTGGAACCGGCCGCTCCAGCGGTCGCCCGCGACGTGCGCGTCGATGCGGACCATCGGGTTCTCGTCCCAGCGGCTGGAGCCGGGAGGGCGCGAGCGGACGACCGCGCGCAGGACGTCGTGCCCGTCGGCGAAGATGTCGGCGCTGACGGAGACGGCGTCTCCCACCGTCCGCTTCGACGGGTAGCGGCCGCAGTCGATCAGCGGCGCGGGCTGGTTGATCTGGATGCGGGGAGGTGGCGGCGCGACGGGGTTGGTGCGGGGGGGCGGCGGTTTCGCTGTCTTCGGCGCGGGCATTCCCACACACTCTCTCCGTTTCGGGCGGTTCGTAACGTGAAGGCACAGCTTCCAGGCCGATCAGCAGGCGTCCAGCTGCACCCGACCAGCCTTCCGGCCGGACGGCTGGGCGACGACGCGTATCGCTTCGTCGACTGGCTCGCGGCGGCGGGCCAGTCGTGGTGGCAGATGCTGCCCCTCGGCCCGCCGGACCGCGCAGGATCGCCGTACAAGGCCAGGTCGGCGTTCGCCGCGTGGCGCGGCCTGCTGCAAGATCCGGGCGCCGCGGTGTCCGATGACGAGATCGACGCCTTCCGCGAGCGCGAGTCGTTCTGGATCGACGGCTGGGAGGCGGTCGCGGGCGGGCGGCGGGCCGTCGCCGACCAGGTGCGCTTCGACCGCGAGTGGGGCGCCCTGCGCCGCTACGCGCGCGAGTGCGGCATAGGCCTCATCGGCGACGTGCCGATCTACGTCGCGCCGCACAGCGCCGACCACCGTGCCTGGCCGCAGCTCTTTCGCGGCGGCGAGGTCGCGGGCGCGCCGCCCGACGCGCTGAGCGCGAGCGGCCAGCTGTGGGGCAACCCGCTCTACGACTGGCCGGCGCTGCAGCGGCGCCGCTACGCGTGGTGGACGCAGCGGCTCAAGCGCACGTTCGAGCTCTTCGACGTCACGCGGATCGACCACTTCCGCGGCTTCGTGGCCTACTGGGCGGTGCCCGAGGACGCGACGGACGCGCGCGGCGGGCGCTGGCGGCGCGGGCCCGGCCGCGCGGTCTTCGACGCCGCCGCGCGCGAGCTCGGCACGCTGCCGGTGATCGCCGAGGACCTCGGCGTGATCACCAAGCCGGTGGAGCGCCTGCGGCGCTCGCTGGGCTTCCCGGGCATGGTCGTCATGCAGTTCGGCTTCGACCCCGACGATCCGCGCGGCCCGCACCGCCTCGAGAACCACGAGCGCGACAGCGTCGTCTACACGGGCACGCACGACAACGACACGCTGCGCGGCTGGTTCGCGTCGCTGCCGGACGCCACCCGCGCGGCCGCCGAGGCGCAGATCGCGGCGGCGGGCCTGGTCGAGCCCGAGCCGTGGTGGTCGATCATCCGCCTCGCCTACTCCTCGCCGGCGAAGCTGGCGATGATCCAGGCGCAGGACGTCCTCGGCCTCGGCAGCGAGGCACGGATGAACATCCCGGGCCGCGCGACGGGCTCCTGGCGCTGGCGGATGCAGCCGGGCGCGCTGACCGGCGACCTCGGCAAGCGGCTGCGCGCGGCGGCCGAGGAGGCCGGCCGCGCGTAGCCGCGCTCAGGCCCGGGTGCCGACCGTCAGGAGGTACTCCTGCTCGAAGCGCGCCTGGTCGGCGGTGCCGAGGTTCCATTCGTCGCAGAAGGCGTTGATCGCGTCCTCGAACTCGGCCTCGCGGCCGTCGGCGCGCGCGTTGGCCTGCGCGACGATCGTCGGACCGTACTTGGACTTGAAGTGCTCGCCGTAGTCGTGCGGGTGCTTGAACGCGGTGATCTCCAGCATGCGGCGCTCTACGGTGCGCTGCTGCACGCGGTCGCCCAAGAGCTCGGCTAGGTGCTCCTCCGAACCCCACAGCGGCGGCGGCGACGCGCCGGGAGGCGGCGGCGGAGCGAACGGGCGCATCGTCCGAAAAAGCGCGCCGATCATGCCCTCCGGCGTCCAGCTCACGAGGCCGACGGTGCCGCCCGGACGGCAGACACGGACGAGCTCGTCGGCCACGGCCTGATGGTGGGGCGCGAACATCGCGCCGATCGAGGACATCACGACGTCGAAGGACTCGTCGGCGAACGGGAGGTCCTCCGCGTCCGCCTCGACCCAGTCGAGCGTCAGGCCCTCGGCCTCCGCGCGGGCGCGCCCGGCCTCCAGCAGCTCCGGCGTCAGGTCGCTCGCGGTGACGTCGGCGCCGGTGCGCGCGGCAGGCAGCGAGGCGTTGCCCGTTCCCGCGGCGACGTCGAGCACCTTCATAGCCGGGCCGATGCCGCACGCCTCGACGAGCGTGGGGCCGAGCGGCAGCAGGAAAGTCTCGACCATCCCGGCGTAGTCGCCCGATGCCCACATCTTGCGCTGACGGGCCTTCAGCTCGGTGTCGGACACGTTGCCTCCGATCTCGTTTGAAAAAGCCGACCGTACCTCGCCCCGAGAGCCCGGTTCAACGCATAGACTGCCGCCGCCATGGCCGCTCCCAGCACCGCCGAGGCGATCCGCGACGTCAACACGCGCTACCACGACGCGGCCGCCGCGAGCTACGACACGAAATGGGGCGTCGACTTCGGCGAGGTCGGCCGCCATCAGGTTCGCGGCAAGCTGCGCAAGCTGCTCGGCGATCCGCTGCCGCACTACGCGCGCTCGCTGGAGATCGGTGCGGGGACCGGCTACTTCACGCTGAACATGCTGCAGGACGGCGTGGTCGGCGAGGCGGTGGCGACCGACATCTCGCCGGGCATGCTCGACGCGCTGCAGGCCAATGCGCAGCGGATCGGCGTGGGGGTCGAGACGGCCGCCTGCGGCGCCGAGGAGCTGCCCTTCGAGGACGCGTCCTTCGACCTCGTGCTCGGCCATGCGGTGCTGCACCACATCCCCCGCCTCGACCGCGCGTTCGCCGAGTTTCGCCGCGTGCTGCGGCCCGGCGGCGAGTTCGTCTTCGCCGGCGAGCCGTCGCAGACCGGCGACAGGCTCGCCGCCTATCCCAAGCGCGCCGCGCTGCGCACCGCGCCCGTGTGGCGCAGGCTCATGCGCGCGCGGCCGGCCGCCGGCTACGAGCCGGCGGGAGCGCACGGCGAGTGGCCGGCCGAGCACGCCGGCCTCGACGGCGAGTCGCTCGAGCCGTTCGTCGACGTGCACGCGTTCAGGCCCGAGGAGCTCGTCGCATGGGCGCGGGCCGCTGGATTCGCCGCCGTGCGCGTCCGCGG
>DATMJM010000150.1:0-3767 GCA_035553935.1 Solirubrobacteraceae bacterium | reverse complement strand
GAGCTCGACGCTGAGATCGTCCTCGAGCTCGTCGGAGTAGTCGCCGACGCTGATGCCGAGCCGCTGGCGCAGGAACGCGCGGACGGGATGCTGCACGAAGCGCACGAGGTCCTCGCTGTCGACGACCTGGGCGTTCGTCGGCGGCAGCGGCCCGGCGAGGAACGGCGGCGGCGGCGTGCGGCGGCCGGTGAGCGCGCGGGCTCCCTCGAGCGTGACCGGGTCAAAGCTCCAGCTGTCGTCGCCCGCGAGCTCGCCCGCCGCGAAGTTGCGCGGGTCGAACGGCTGCAGCGGGTGGCGCACCACGACCCGCGAGCGAGCGTCGGCACCACCCTTCACCCGAACCGTGGCGTCGACGACGTCGAGCAGCTCCCCGACCGGAACAGCCGGCGGCCGCGGCGCGTTCGTGCGCTCGTCGTTGCCGGTGTACGTGACGACGAGATGCTCGCCCGCGGCCAGCAGCGCGTCGAGCAGCATCTGGCGGTCCTCCGCGCGCGGGTCGCGCTCGCCGACGCGCGGGTCGCGGAGCATGAGGTCGTCGCCGTCGCGCGGCGCCCTGCGCGGGAAGACGCCGTCGTCGAGCCCGAGCAGGCACACGACGCGATGCGGCACCGAGCGCATCGGCAGCAGCGTGCAGATCGTCAGGTGGCCGGTGCGGAAGTTCGCGCGCGTCGGCCGGCCCTGCAGGCGCGCGGCGAGCAGCGCGCGCAGCTCGGGCGGCGCGATCTCGGTGGCGTTCACGGTGCCGCCGGCCGTCGCCTCGCTGACGGCGGCGTCGAGCACGCGCTGCAGCTCGCCGCGCTGCCACGCCTCGCGCGGGGAGGTCACGGTCAGCGCGTCCGCCGCCTGCGCGATCGCGGTCGCCCAGGCGTCGATCGGCTGCGGCCTGTACAGCGCGTCGATCGCGGTCCGCAGCCGGTCGACGAACTCCGCGAACCGCCCCGCGAGGTCGATCGCGCCGCTCTCGACGTCGTCGAGCGGCAGCACGCCGGCGAACAGCCGCTGCTCGTCCTCGGTCATCGCGACGCCGGTCAGGATGCGGTCCAGGCCGGCGCGCCAGGTGCCGGCCGGCAGAGCGTCGAGCTTGAACGGCGCGCGGAACGCGGCGTCCAGACCCCAGCGGATCCCGCTCTCGGCGACCCAGTCGTGCAGGCGCGTCAGGTCATCGTCGTCGAAGCGAAAGCGCCTGCGGACGGGGTCGCGGTCGGCGAGGTCGAGCACCTGCGAGGCCGTCAGCCGCTGGCCGACGAGGTCGATGAGCTGCGCGACGACGCCGAGCACCGGGTTCGTCTGGCGCAGCGAGCGGTCGGCGAGCCGGACGCGCAGGTCGGCCGGGCGGACGTCGGCGGGCAGCGCCTCGAGCTCGTCGGCGCCCTGCACCTCGCCCGCGCCGAAGCTCGCCTGGATGAGCGGAGCGAACGTCTCGATGTCGGGGCACATGACGAGGACGTCGCGCGGCTCGAGCGTCGGGTCGGCGTCGAGCAGGTGCAGGATGGCGTCGCGCAGGACCTCGACCTGGCGCGCGCGGCCGTGGCAGGCATGGACCTGGAGGCTGCGGTCGCCGCGGTCGAGCAGCGGCCGGTCGCCGGACGGGGCGCGGTCGGCGCGCACGTCGCCCTGGATGCGCGCGAGCAGCGTGCCGTGCCGCTGCTGCACGTCGTGGTGGTGATCGACGTGCTCGCCGGGGCCTGCGAGCACGAGCTGCATCTCGCGCGCGTCCTGACCCCAGGACGCGATCAGGCGGTTGGCGGCGAGCGCGGCGGTCGGGTCGCCGTGGCGGCGCACGACGGGCGTGTCGATCTCGGCGCGGACGCGCTCCCACAGCGCCGGCGACGGGTGCAGCAGGAAGAGGTGCACGTCGCGGGCGGCGGCGAGCGCGCGCAGGACGTTCAGCCGGCCCACGGGCAGGCGCGTCAGCCCGAAGAGGGAGATGCGCTGCGGCAACTCGACGACGGCGGGCTCGTCGCGCAGCCGGTCGCACGCCGCCGCGAGGCGCTCCGCCGGGCTCTCCTGCGCGATCCGCTCGCGCAGCCTGCGCCACAGCTCGCCCTGCCAGGCGCCGTCGGCGGGAGCGCCGCCATCGCCGCCGCGCGCCCACGCGAGGATGGTCTCCGGGCGGTGCAGCGCGTAGCGGTCGAAGAGATCGACGAGGTGGCGGACGCTGCTCAGGCGCCGCGCACGCCGGATCGGGTCGCCGGACCCGCCGCCGAGGTGCGCCGAGAGCGCCCGCAACCACGGCTCGCCGAGCGAAGCGTCGACGACCTCGAGCAGCGGCCAGACCGCGCGCTCGGGCAGCCACGGGTCCTCGTAGGGGTCGATGCCGGAGGCGGCGGCGACGGCGTCACCGGCCAGCCGCCGCGGCGAGGGGAACTCGACGTTCGCGCACACCCCGTCGCCGCGGCCGGCCGTCGTGCCGAGGCGGGCGGACATGCGCTGCGTCAGCCAGCGCTCCATCCCGTGCGTCGGGACCGCGACGACCTCGGGCGCGAACGGGTCCGGCAGCGGGTCGGCGAGCAGCGCGGCGAGCGCTGCGACCAGCCCGTCGGCCTGCTCAGCTCGGTGGATGTGCAGCATCTTCGATCAGCACGCGGCCGCGAAGCCTAGATCGCCCTGCCGAGCACGATCGCCGCGCAGCTCGACGCGCGCGAACGACGCCGTCAGCAGGCCCGCGAGGTGAAAGAGCAGATCGCGCGACCAGCGCGTCGCGGTCGGCAGGCGTCGCGTGGCGATCGACACGACCACCAGGATGGTCGCAGCGGCGCGCGGCCGCAACGCCGGCATCGCCGGAAGGGCGGCATGCGACGAACGGCCCAGGCGCACCAACCGGCGCGCGAGCGATCCCACCGTCGCTAGCCTCGGGTGCCGCTTCGTTAGCCTCGATTGCCGCTTCGTCATCGAAGCCCGTCCCGGAGCCGTACCGCGAGACCGCCGATTGGAGGCCCCGCATGATCCGTCCCGTCCCCCTGTCCTGCGCCGTGCTGCTGGCGCTCGTGCTGCTGCCGGTCAGCGCGGCACGAGCCAAGAGCTCGATCCGCGTCGCGGTCGCCGACCAGAGCCCGGCGATGTTCGCCTCGCCCGAATGGCAGGCGCTGAACCTCAGGCGGACGCGATATTTCGTTCCCGCCGACGTCATGCAGGACACAGCCGAGCGCCTGAAGGCGCGCAGCTACGTCAAGGCCGCGCGTGCCGCCGGGGCCTCGACGCTGCTGCACATCTCTACCGCCGACCTGCGCTC
Organism: Solirubrobacteraceae bacterium; assembly: GCA_035553935.1. Classification (GTDB taxonomy): domain Bacteria; phylum Actinomycetota; class Thermoleophilia; order Solirubrobacterales; family Solirubrobacteraceae; genus CADCVQ01. Next base: position 535 of record DATMJM010000150.1, on the reverse strand, counting down.
CAAGCGCGGCAAGCGCGTGTCTACGCGCCAGTACCGCCGCAACGTCGGGCGGATCGTGCGCTACTTCCGCAATCTCGGCGTGCGCGACTTCGGCGCGTGGAACGAGGTCAACCACAAGACGCAGGAGACGTGGGACAGCCCGGGGCACGCCGTCTCGTACTTCAAGTCGATGTACCGCGCCGTCAAGCTCGGCGTCGGGCCCCCGAAGGCGTGCCGCGGGTGCGCGGTCGTGGGGCTCGACGTGCTCGACCAGGCCGGCGTCGAGCGCTACATCCGCAGCTTCTACAAGCGGCTGAGCCGCACGTGGCGCAAGCGCCTGACGATCGTCGGCATCCACAACTACTCCGACGTGAACCGCAGCCGCTCGCGCGGAACGAGCTCGATCATCCGGACGGTGCGCCGCTACAACAAGCGCACGAAGTTCTGGTTCACCGAGACCGGCGCGCTGGCGAGCTTCGGCCGCTCGTTCCCCTACTCCGAGTCGCGCCAGGCCGCGCGGATCCGCAACATGTTCACGTACGCCAGCCGCTACCGC
>DATMJM010000149.1:0-12810 GCA_035553935.1 Solirubrobacteraceae bacterium | reverse complement strand
ACGTCACCCCATGACGAACTCTGCGACTGCCCCGCTGGCCCCCAGCGCACGCCTTCTCTGCGGCCCCGGCCCGACGAACGCCGATCCCGCCGCCCTCGCGGCGATGGACAAGCCGCTGCTCGGCCATCTCGATCCCGAGATCCACGACATCACAAGCGAGCTCGTGCGCATGCTGCGGCTCGTGTACCGCAATCCCCAGGGCCTGGTGCTTCCGCTGCAGGCGACCGGAACGACTGGCATGGAGACCGGCATCGTCAGCCTCACCGAGCCCGGCGACACGGTCATCGTCGGCGCCTCGGGCTACTTCGGCCGGCGCATCGCCGAGCTCGCGGGCCGCGCCGGCTGTGAGGTCGTCGAGGTCAGCGAGGATTGGGGCCGGCACGTCCCCAACGAGCGGTTGCTCGAGGCGCTCGACGACCATCCCGCGGCCACGCTGCTGGCGGTCGTGCATGGCGAGACCTCGACCGGGTCGCTGCACCCGCTGGCCGAGCTGGGCGCCGCGTTGCGCGACCGGCCCGGCACGCTGCTGATGGCCGATTGCGTCACGACGCTCGGCGGGACCGAGCTCGACGTCCATGGCTGGGGCGTCGACTACGCGTACTCGTGCACGCAGAAGTGCGTCGGCGCGCCACCCGGCATGTCGCCGATCTCGGTCTCCGCCGCCGGCATGGAACGTTTCGCCGCGCGCAGCACGCCGGTGGCGTTCTCCTTCGACTTCGAGCTGCTGCGCAAGTACTGGGTCGACCGCCCGGCGGCCTATCACCACACGGCGCCGGTCCTGCACATCTACGCGCTCTACGAGGTCCTGCGCGAGACGCTCATCGAGGGCGTCGCCGAGCGCTGCGTTCGCCATCGCGCGGCGGGAACGCACCTGCAGGAGCGCGTCCGCGGCGCCGGCCTCGAGCTGATCGCCGAGCCCGACCACCAGCTGCCGCAGCTCAGCGCGGTCGCCGTGCCCGACGGCGTCGACGGCAAGGCCGTCCAGGACGAGCTGCTGACCGAGCACGGGATCGAGGTCGGGGGCGGGCTACCGGGCGCGCCGCCGATGTGGCGCATCGGCCTGATGGGGCCGAACGCGAACCCTCAGACCGCCGACCGCGTGTTCGACGCGCTCCTCGCGGTGCTGGCGAGACACGGCGCGCCGGTCTCCGCGTAGCGCTCCGCGGATCAGCTGCGCAGCGCCGCTCCGAGCGCGGTCGCCGCGGCGGTCATCTCGTGCAGCGTCGACGCGACGTGGACGCCGGCGAGTCCGGAGGCCGCGGCCCGCTCGTCCGCCAGTCTGCACGAGCCGACGACCGCGTGCACCGGCATGCCCGCGGCGCCCGCGCGGCGCACGAGCTCGCCGACGATCTTGCCGCCGAAGCTCTGCTCGTCGAGGCAGCCCTCGCCCGTGACGACGAGCTGCGCGGCGGCCATGCGCGCGTCGACCCCGAGCGCCTCGAGGACGGCGGATGCGCCGGCGCGAAGCTCGGCGTCGAAGGCCGCCCACAGCCCGCCCGACAGCCCGCCCGCGCAGCCCGTCGCCGGGACCCTGCGCGGGTCCCTCGGCAGCGCGCGGGCAAGCGCATCCAGGCGCTCCTCGAGGCGCGCGATCATCGCTGGGTCGGCGCCCTTCTGCGGGCCGAAGATGCGCGGCGCGTCCTCGAACGCGACCTCGACGTCGCACAGCACGCGCAGCCGGGCTGCGCCGATCCCGCCGCCGTCGCGGATCGCCTCGATCGCGCCCGCGCCGCCGTCGGTCGTGGCGCTGCCGCCGACGGCGACGAGGATCTCCCGTGCGCCGGCCGCGGCCGCCGCGAGGATGAGCTCCCCGGTGCCGCGCGTGGAGGCGCGCCACGGATCGCGCTCCTCGGGCGCGACGCGCCCCAGTCCCGAGGCCTCGGCCATCTCGACGATCGCGATCGCACCGCCGCCGGCGAGCCCGAAGCGAGCGCTGATCGGGCGGCCCAGCGGGTCGCTCACGCGGACGTCCACGAGCTCGCCGCCGAGCGCATCGACGAGCAGCCGCATCGTGCCCTCGCCACCGTCTGCGACCGGACAGCGATCCGCCTCCCAGCCGGCCTGCTCCAGACCCGCCGCGAGCGCGCGCGCGACCTGCGGCGCGTCGAAGGTGCCCTTGAAGGAGTCTGGCGCGACGAGCGCGCGCGGCCGCATGCGCGGGAGGCTAATCGCGCAGGGGCGCCGACACGCCGCGCGGTTGTCGGACATCATGGCGCGGTGGCGACCGCCGACGACGCACCGACGTTCGACCTCCAGGCGCACTCGACGCGCTCGGACGGCGCCCTCGATCCGGCCGCGGTCGTGGACGCGGCGGCAGACGCGGGCGTCCGGCTGCTGGCGCTGACCGATCACGACACCGTCGACGGCGTGGCCGAGGCGTCCGCCGCGGCGGGCGCGCGCGCCATCGGGCTCGTGCCGGCGGTCGAGATCTCGACGATCGACGTGCTCGGCGAGGACCTCCACGTGCTCGGCTACGGCATCGATCCCGCCGACGCGGCGCTCGCCGAGCACCTCGCCGCCTGGCGTGCCGACCGCGCCGCGCGGATCGATCGGATGGCGGACAAGCTGGCGTCGATCGGCCTGCCCCCCGAACGCAGCGCGCTCGACGCGCGCCGCGCCGCGGGAATGCCCGTCGGCCGGCCACATCTGGCGAACGCCGCGATCGCCGCCAATCGCGAGCGGCTCGAGCGCGAGCAGCTCGCCGAGTGCTCGGCGTTCCTCGAGGAGTACCTCTGCCCCGGCGGCGCGGCCTACAGCCGGCGCACGACGCCGACCGTCGGCGAGGCGATCGCGGCGATCCACGACGCCGGCGGCATCGCCGTCTGGGCGCACCCGTTCTGGGACCTCGCCGAAGACGGCGAGGTCGTGGCCGCCCTGCAGCGCTTCGGTGCGGACGGGCTCGACGGCGTCGAGGCGTTCTACGCGACACACGACTCGCCGCAGACCCGGCTGCTGTGCGGCGAGGCGGAGCGGCTCGGCCTGGTGACGACCGGCTCGGCCGACTTCCACGGCCCGCAGCACAGCCGCTTCTCGCGCTTCCGGGCGTTCGAGCTGCATGGCTGCGAGGTGCGGCTGGGCGACGTGATCGAGGCGTATGCGGTGTGACTAGCCGCGCAGCGCCCGCGCCAGCCGCGAGCCCAGCGCGTCCAGCGCGAGCTCCTCGTTGGGGTTGAACTGCAGCGACGCGCGCGTCCGCTCGACCACCTCCTGCGCCGCGCGCAGCCGCACCGCGTCCGGCCCGACCGAAGCGTCCTCCCGCAGCTCCGCCAGCCGGTCGGAGTGGTGGGCGATCTGCGGCACGCCCTCCGCAACGCACGCCACGTCGCGCAGCCACAGGCCGACGAGCGACAGGCCGCGGTCCAAGGCCGCGGTCTGCGCCCGCCGGGCGGCGCGCCTGCCGCGCTCGGCGGCCTCGCGCCGCAGGCGCGTGTGGTCCTTCGCGATCGCGTAGCCCAGATCGTCGTCGAGCGCGCGCTCGATCGCCTCGCCCGCGCGCGCGCCCGCCGCCCGCGCGCGCTCGAGCAGCGCCGTCCAGGGCCGGCCGGCGATCTCGCCGCGCAGCGCGCCGCGCGCGACGGCCTCCGCGCCCGCGCGCAGCGCCGGGCCGTCCCCGAGCGCGAGCGCCAGCGCCCGCGCGCCGTCGCCCAGGCCCAGCCGCGCGCAGGCGTCGGCGGCTTGCGCCGGTATCCCATGGCGCTCCAGCCGCGCGGCGATCTCCCCGACCGGGGGCGCGTCGAAGCGCACCGACTGGCAACGGCTGGCGATCGTGGGCAGCACCTCGCCGGGCCGGCTCGTCAGCAGGATGAGGTGCGCGAACGACGGCGGCTCCTCGAGCGTCTTGAGCATCCGGTTGGCGGCCTGGTCGTTGAGCTCGTCGGCGTCCTCGATCACGAAAACGCGGCGCGCCGACTCGAACGGCGTGCGCGCCGCCCCCGCTACGACGGCCTCGTCGATGTCGCCGACGAGGATGCCGGCCGCGCTGCCGGGCGCGACCCACGTCAGATCCGGGTGCGCGCCGTGCTCCACGCGAGCGGCCGCGGCCTGCGGATCGGGGCTTCCCTCCGTCAGCAGCGCCGAGGCCAGTGCGCGTGCCACCGTGCGCTTGCCGCTGCCGGCGGGGCCGCAGAACAGGTACGCGTGGCTGGGCGCGCCGCCCGGCGCGAGCGCGGCGCCGAGGACGGCGCGGGCGTGCGGATGGCGCTCGGTGCCCTTGAGCATCGGACCGGAACGGTAGCGTCGAGCCGGATGGCTGCTACGGCGAGCGGGAGGCTGATCACGATCGAGGGGATCGACGGCGCCGGCAAGTCGACGCTCGCGGCTTCGCTGCACGCCGCGCTCTCGCGCAGCCGGCCGGTCGAGCTGCTGCGCGAGCCGGGCGGCGTCAAGCTGTCGGAGCGCATCCGCGCGCTCGTCCAGGACCCGAACCTGCGCTGCGACGCCCGCGCCGAGGCGCTGCTGTACGCCGCCGCGCGCGCGCAGCTCGTCGACGAGCGCGTGCGCCCGTGGCTCGACGCCGGCACGTGGGTCCTGCTCGACCGCTTCGTTGATTCCTCGCTGGCCTACCAGGGCGCCGGGCGCGACCTCGGCACGGCGCAGATCGCCGAGCTCAACGAGTTCGCCACGGGCGGCGTGACGCCGGACCGCACGCTGCTGCTGCGCGTCGACCCGATCACCGCGCGCTCGCGCCAGCAGTCGCGGATGGTCGCTCCCGACCGCCTCGAGCAGGAGGATCAGCTCTTCTTCGAGCGCATCGCGGCCGCCTACGACGAGCTCGCGGCGAGCGACCCGCAGCGCATCCGCGTGCTGGATGCCGACGACACGCCCGAGCACGTCCTCGCGCTCGCCCTGGCGGCCCTGTCGGATCTAGACTCCCCCCGGTCTTGAGCGACCGCGCACCCGATCTCGAGGTCGAGCGCTTCGAGCGCGTCGCCGCCGGTGGCGGCACCGTGCTTCTGCGGCTCGCCGGACGCTGGCGTGCGCAGTCGCGCGAGCGGATGGCGCCGCCGATGCTGCTGCTCGACGACGGGCGCCGCTCGCGCCGCCTCGCGCCGCTCCCGGGACCGGACGACGCGGCACCGCTCGCCGGGCCCGATCCTCCGGCATGGCGCGCGGCCTTCTCGGTGCCGGCCGCGCTGCTGGAGGACGGCCGCCTGGCCTTCGCCCTGGAGACGAGCCGCGGGATCGTCGACCTGCCCCGGCCGCAGGCGGCCGCCGCGCGCGCGGGCAAGCCGGCCGCCGAGCCGGAGAAGCCCGGCCGGCCGCCGCTGTCGATCGACCCGAGCGTCCTGCGCGAGGAGCGCCGCCGGCGCGAGGACGCCGAGCGTGCCGCCGAGGAGCGCCGCCAGGCGATGGCGCAGCTCGAGCAGCGCCTGGCGGCCGAGCGCGCGTCGCGCAGCGCTGCCGAGCAGGCCGCCCGCGAGGCGCGCGACGAGCTCGTGCGGCTGCGCGCCCATGCCGACGCCGCGTCGCGCAGCGGCCAGCGGGCGACGCGCGAGCTGGCCGAGCGCGTCGCGTTCCTCGAGCAGGCGCGCAGCGCGGCCGAGGAGCAGGCGCGCCTCGCGCGCGAGGAGATAGCGGCGGCGCGCGCCGACCTCGACGCCCGGATCGCCGCCGAGCGCGAGGCGCGCGGGCAGCTCGAGGCCGCCGTGGCAGCGCGCGAGCGCGAGGTGCTTGCCGCCCGCGCCGAGGCCGAGCGGGTCACGCGCGACAGCGAGCGGGCGGTGGGGCAGGCCCGCGCGCAGGCGCAGGAGCGCGCGACGCGCGCCGAGGCCGCGATCGAGGCGGCGCGAGCGCAGGCCGAGCAGGCGGCGGCGCTCGCCGAAGCCCAGAGCCTGGCCGCACGCAACGAGACGAAGGCTGCCGCCAAGCGAGCCGATCAGGCGATCCAGGCCGCCCGCGACGAGGCGCGCGCGACGATCGAGCGCGAGTGGGCCGCGTCGCGCGAGCAGCAGGCCGCTGCCGCCGCGGAGGCGCGCGCGACGACGGAGAAGGCCGTCGCGCAGGCGCGCGCGCAGGTCGAGCGCGTCGAGGCCGACGCGCAGAGCGCGCGCGCCGAGCAGAAGGCCGCCGAGGAGCTCGCTGCGCTTGCGGCCCGCGAGCTGCAGTCGACGCAGTCCGCCGCCGCCGGGGTCGCCGAGGAGCTGCGCAAGGCGCAGCTCCAGCTCCAGGCGCTCGAGGACGCGCGCGCGAGTGCCGAGGCCGTCGCGCGCGAGCGCGCGACGGCGCTGAAGGCCGCGCAGGCGAAGGTCGCGGAGGCGCGCGAGGCGACGCAGACCGCAACCGCCCGCGCGGCCCAGAGCGAGCGGGCGCTCAAGGTGGCGCGGCGCGTCGAGCGCGAGCGCGACGAGGCCGTCGTGGCCGGCCGCGCCGCGGCGCAGCGCGCCGACCGGGCGGCGGCCCGCGCGCGCACGCTCGAGCGCGAGCTCGACCAGGTCCGCAAGCGCGCGGAGAGCGGCGACGCCGCGCAGCAGCAGGTGCGCGAGCTCAAGGCGCGCGTCGCCGACCTCGAGGCCGCGCGCCGGCAGGTGGCCGCCGTCGCGGACCGCGTGCCGGAGCTCGAGGCCGAGCTGGAGGCCGCCCACGCCGAGCGTCGCGAGGCCGAGGCACTCGTCGAGCGATCGCGCGGCGACGTCGTCGCGCTGCGCAGCGACCTAGCGCGCGCGAGCGAGGAGGCGGCGCTGGTCGAGCAGTCCCGCACCGAGGCCGAGCAGCTCGTCGCTCGCATCGCGGAGCTCGAGCAGGTCGCGCAGGATCGCGAGCGCGAGGCGGCCGAGGCGGCCGAGGCGCACGCCGCCGAGCTGCGGGCCGAGCGCGAGCGCGCCGCGGACGAGCTCGCCGCGGCGGCCGAGCGCCTGCGCGCCGAGCGCGCGCGCGCCGCGGAGCTGGAGGCCGCCGCCAGGCGCCGCGCCGGGGAGCTCGAGGCGCGCGCGCAGCAGGAGGCCGAGGCGGCGCGCCAGACGGGCGAGCAGGTGCGCGCGCTCACCGCGCGCAGCGACGCCGCCGAGCGCGAGGCGGCCGAGCTCGGCGCACGCGCCGAGCAGCTCGAGCGCGCGCTCGCCGAGGCCGAGCAGTCGGGTGGCGACGTGCGCGCGCAGGTCGCCGCGCATGCGCAGCGCGCCACCGAGCTCGACGCGCGCGCGGCGCGGGCCGAGAGCCGCGTCGCAGAGCTGGAGCGGCGGGAGGCCGAGGCGCGCGATCGCGCGGCGGAGCTCGCGGACACCGCCGCTCGCGCCGCGGCGCTCGAGCAGGAGCTCGCCGCCGCGAGTTCGGCGGGCGCGGAGCTGGAGGAGTTGCGCGCCGAGCACGGCCGGACCGTCGAGCAGTTGGCGGCGGCGCAGGCGGACGTCGCGCGCCTGGAGCGGGCCGCGGCGCAGCTGCCGGATGCGCGCGCCAAGGCGCAGGATGCGGCCGCGCGCTACGAGCAGGAGGCCGTCGCGCGCGACGAGGCCGAGCGGCACGCCGCCGAGGCCACGGCGGAGCTCGAGCGGCTGACGGCGCTCGCCGCCGAGGCCGCCGAGCAGGCGCGCGCCGCCGAGGACGAGGCGAGCACGCTGCGCAGCGCCGTGCAGACCGCGCAGGACGAGGCGGTGGAGGCGCTCCGGGAGGCGGAGGTCGAGCGCGCCGAGCGCGAGGCGGCAGAGCGCGCGCTCGGCGAGGCGACGACGCTGCGCGAGCGCCTCGAGGCGCGCGTCGCGGAGCTCGAGCCGACCGCCGCCGCGCTGCCCGGGCTCGAGGAGCGGCTCGCCGAGGCAAGCGCCGCCGCCGCGCGGGTGCCGGAGCTCGAGGCGCGCGCCGAGCAGCTCGCGCAGCAGCTCCGTGCGGCGCGCGCGGAGAGCAGGCGACTGGCCGACGTCGAGCGTGAGGCGGCGCAGCTCGCCGAGCGCGCGACCGCGGCCGACGAGCTCGAGACGCAGCTCGAGTCGGTCGCCTGGAAGGCGGCATCGCGCAGCAAGGCGCTCGAGGCGGTGCAGGAGCAGGCCGCCGAGCAGCAGGCCGCGCTCGAGGCGGCGCGGGCGGAGGCGACCGAGCGGGCGGCGCAGCTCGAGGCGGTGCGCGAGGAGCTGGCCGGCATGCGCGCGCAGTCCGACGAGCGGGGCGAGGAGCTGCGCGCCGCGCAGGAGCAGCTCGCGGAGGCGCAGCGCGCGGCCGAGGACGCACGCGCGCGCGCACAGGAGCGCGCCGCCGCGTCGGAGGTCGCGGCGGCCGCCGCGGCGAGCGAGCTCACCGAGCTCGCCGACGAGCGGACCGAGCTCGCGCGCCGGCTCGACGAGGTGCGCGAGGAGCGCGCCGCGGTCGCCGCGCAGCTCGAGGCCCTGCGTTCGGCTCACGCCGGCGCGGGCACACGGCTGCAGGAGGCGCAGGAGCGCGCGAGCGAGCTGGCTGCCGAGCTCGACGCTGCGCGCGCCGAGCGCGATGCCGCGCGGACGAGCGCCGCGCGCTCGGCCGGCGCGCTCGAGCTCGCGCGCGCGCAGAGCGCGAACGTCGAGGAGCAGCTGCTTGCGGCGCGCGCCGACGCCGCCGCGGGCGAGGCGCTGCTCGGCGAGGCGGCCGAGCGCGCGCAGGAGCTCGAGCTGCGGCTGCGCGAGGTCGGCGGGGACGTCGCCGAGCGCGCCGCGGCGCTCGACGGCGCGCGCGCAGAGACGGCTGCCGTCGCGCAGGAGCTCGCCCGCGCGCGCGAGCGCAGCGACGAGCTCGCGGCGAAGATCGACGAGGAAAGCGCGCGGGCGGGAGCGCTCGAGCGCGACCGCGCCGAGGCGATGGCGCGCGCCGACGCGCTGGCCGGCGAGCTCGACGAGCGCGACTCGGATGTGCGCGCGGCCGCCGCCGAGCTCGAGCGGGCCGTCGAAGAGCGCGCCGCGCTCGAGGCGCAGCTCGACGAGGAGCGCGCACGGCGCGCCGTACTCGAGGCCGAGCTCGCCGCCGAGCGCGCGCGGCTCGGCGAGCGGCTCGCGAACGCCGAGGCGCAGGCCGGCACGACGCAGGAGCGCGCCGCCGAGCTGCGCGCGGAGGTCGATGCCGCCCGCTCGGAGCTCGACCGGATTGCGCGCGAGCTGGAGGCCGCGCGCGACGAGTCCGCGCGGGCGCAGGCGGCGCACGCGCAGGCGAGCGCCGAGCGCGACGACGCGCTCGCGCGCATCGAGGAGCTCGCCGCGCGCGGCGGCGATGCCGGCGCGACGATCCACGAGCTGACCGAGGAGCGCGACCGCTCGCGCACGGAGATCGCCCGCCTGGCGCAGGAGCGCGCGGCGGCGCTCGAGCAGATCCGCGCGCTGAGCCGCGAGCGTGACGCCGCGCGCGCCGAGATCGACGCGCTGGCCGCGACCCGCGCCGAGACGGCGGCGCAGATCGAGCGCCTGACAGCCGCCCGCAACGCGGCCCTCGCGCAGATCGACGCGTTGAGCGCCGAGCGCGACAGCGCGATATCGGAGATCGACGCGCTCACGGCCACGCACGAGGCGACGCTCACGCAGATCGCGACGCTCACTGACGAGCGCGACGCCGCCGACGCGCGCATCCGCGAGCTCAGCGCGCTGGAGGAGGACGCCCGCGCGCGCGCGGCGGGACTCGCCGAGCAGCACGACGCAGCACGCGCCGAGATCGAGCGGCTGACCGCGCAGCAGGCGGAGGCGCAGCGGCACATCGAGAAGCTCGAGCGCCACCAGGGCGCCGCGACCGCACAGCTGCGAGACCTGACCGCCGAGCGCGACGCCGCACAGGCGCAGGTCGCCGCGCTCACCGAGGAGCGCGACAGCGCGCAGGCGCGCATCGCCGACCTGACCGCGCGCGAGGAGCGGGCACGCGCCGAGGCCGAGGCCTTCGGCGAGCAGCGCGACGCCGCGCGCGCGGAGGTCGAGGAGCTCAAGGACGACGGCGACGTGGCGCGAGACCTCATCCTCGAGCTCACGAGCCTCGAGAAGAAGGCGCGCGCCGAGCGCGACGCCGCCGCCCAGCAGCGCGACGCGGCGCGGGCCGAGGTTGCGACGGCGGCGGCCGCTCGTGACGACGCGCTGGCGCGGATCGAGGAGCTGACCGCACGGCACGAGCGGGTGCAGGCGCAGGTCGCGCAGCTGACGAGCGAGCGCGACGAGGCCAACGAGCAGGTCGCGACCATCGCGGAGCAGCGGGCCGCGGCCGAGGCGCAGATCAGCGCGCTCAGCAGTCGCCTGGCGAGCGCCGAGGCGCAGATCGCCGTGCTTGCGAGCGCGCGTGACGAGGCCGCGGAGGCTGCGCGCGCGGCCACCGAGCAGCGCGACGCCGCGCTCGGCGAGATCGAGCGCGTCCGTCGCATGATCGCCGACACGCAGGCCGCGGCCGACCGGCGCGCGGAGGAGGACGCCGAGCTGCAGCGCGAGCTCGAGGAGTCGCTCAGCGCGGCGCTCGCCGAGATCGACCGCCTCGTCGCACTCGAGACCGCCCTGAGCGCCGACCTCGCCGAAGCGCTCGACGACGTGCGCCGCGCGGCGGCGCGGATCGCCGACGACGAGCACACGCGAGCGCAGCTCGAGCAGCGACTCGATCAGGCGATGGCGGCGGGGGCGCAGGCGAGCCGGCGCGCGCGTGCCGAGGCGGCCGCCCGCAAGGCGCTCGAGAGCCGCGTGGACCAGCTTGCGGCGACGAGCGAAGCGGCTGCGGCCGAGGCCGAGCAGGCGCGCGAGGCCGCGCGGCACGCCGCCGCCGAGGCCGCACGGTCCGCCCAGGAGCAGGCGGCCGCCGACGCCGAGGCGCGCGCGGCGCAGCGCGCGCGCGACGACACCGAGCGCGAGCGCGAGCGCGCGGCCGCCGAGGCGCAGAGGGCACAGGAGCGCGCCGACCGCCGGCGCTCGGAGGACCGGCAGCGCGCCGCCGCCGAGCGGCGCCAGGAGGAGGAGCAGGCGCTGCGCGCGGCCGCCGAGCGTCGCCGGCGTGAGCGTGCCGCCGAGCGCGAGAGCGAGGCGGCGGCCGAACGCGAAGCGGCCGCGCGGCGCGAGGCCGACGAGGCCGCCGAGCCGGCGCGGCCGAAGAAGAGCAGGAAGCCGAAGGCCAGGCCGAGGCGCAGGCGCGGCGACGGCGCCCAGCCGCAGCGCGGCGGCGCGCCTCCCGGGCGCGCCAGAAGCTCGCCGCCCGCGCGCAGCCGCCAGCGCGAGCTGCGGCGCAGCCCCGTCGCCTCGCGGGCGGTCGCGCGCGGCGCCGTCAGCGAGCTGCCGCGCGTGGGCTCGCACCGGCTGCCGTCGGAGTTCGTCGTCGGCGTCCTGTTCTTCGTCATCGCGCTCACCTGCGCGCTACTGCTGCTGCTCGGCGTGTTCGAGGTCTCCGTCACCGGCTGACCGGCGGCCGCGTTCAGGGCGCGGCGTCGTCCGACGGCGTCACCGGCGCAGGGGGCGGGATGCCCGCCGCGGGACCCGGCAGCGGCGGCGCCACCGCCTGCGACGGGTCGTAGCGCGGGCTGAGCGGCGTGCCCGTCGCCGTCGGCGAGCCCGCCGCCGGCACCTCGAAGAGCGCGAGCCGTGCGGCGAGCGCCCGCGCGCCGGAACCGATCGGGTCGAGCTCGAGCAGCCGCCGCGCCGCAGCCTTCGCGCCCGGCCGGTCGGCCGTCTTCAGCGCGAGCTCGAGCAGCCGGAACCAGGCGGCGCTGCTGTAGGGCTGACGGTCGACGGCCTCCAGCAGGAAGCCGCGCGCGTCGAGCAGCCGGCCGCGGCCCTCGGCGATCGCCGCCGATGCCAGCAGCGGGCGCACGGCCGTCGGGTCCAGCCGCGCCGCGAGGTCGGCCTCGGCGGCGGCGTCCTGCAGCTCGCGCTCGGACGCGCCGGCGCTGATCGCCTGCGCCGAGCTCGCCTTCTGGTCGGAGAGCATCGGCAGCCCGGCGGAGACGATCACGAGCCCGGCGAACACGCACGCGAGCGCGAGCGCGAGCGCGCGCGCTCCCGTCGCGCTGCGCAGCAGCGCCGCGCTGCCACGCGGGCGCCACGGCGCGCCGACGAGCACCCCGAGGAAGATCAGCACGGGCACCGTCACAGCCGGGATGTCCCAGTCCCAGTCGACGAGGCTGTGCACGAGCCACGCGGTCGCGCCCGCGAACAGCGCGACCGCGATGTCACGCTCGCGCCCGCCGCCCATCGCGCGCAGGCGATCGAGCGCGCAGAACAGCAGGAAGCCGATCGCGCCCGAGACGAGCAGCGTGCCGACGATCCCGGTCTCCGCGAGGAACTGCAGCGGCATGTTGTGCGGCTGCTGCACGCCGAGCTCGACGTCGCGGTACATCTTGTGCGTGACGGCGAACGAGCCGGCGCCCCATCCCTGCAGCGGCTTGTCCGACCAGGCGCCCGCCGCCTCCTCCCACCACACCCAGCGGTTGCCGGAGTTCGAGGACACGAGCCGCGCCGGGTCGGAGACCTCGTCTTTGCTCGTCTGGCTGAACTTCTCCCACGCGCGGTCGGCCCAGCCGCCGGGGCCGTCGGGCGCCGTCAGGATCGCGCCGACGGTCAGTAGGCCGACGATCGCGGCCGTCGCGCCGAGGCCGCGCCAGACGAGCTGCGTGCGCTCCTCGGTCCATCGCGCGCGCCGCTCGGCCTGCAGCATCCCCCAGCCGGCGATCAGCAGCGCGACCATGCAGCCGGCGAAGACGAGGCCGAGCACGATCCCCTCGGGCACGCGCTCGTCGAGCGGGACGTTGATGCCCTTCAGCGCGGGCCGGTTGAACGCCAGCCCGAGGACCGGGATCGACAGCACGACGGTCGCGGCGAAGACGGCTATGCCGCGCAGCCGCTGTCCGCCGAGCGCGGTCAGGACGACGACCGCGGTCAAGCACGCCAGGATCCCGCCGCGCGAGTAGGT
>DATMJM010000148.1:0-2569 GCA_035553935.1 Solirubrobacteraceae bacterium | reverse complement strand
GACCAAGCGCGAGATCATCCGCTGCCTGAAGCGCTACATCGCGCGCGAGGCCTACCACGCGCTGGTCGCGGACCTAACCGACCTCGGCAACCTCCAGACCCCGCGACCACGGCACGCCATCGCGATCACCTGCGGCGCCGGTTTCATCGGGCGCAGCCGCCGGCCCATCAGACGCCCTTGACATCTATAGGAACGTCCCAGCCTGGCTCACGCATGTCGTTGGCGCAAACCTGACCGAGGCAAACCTGGCCGGCGCGGACCTCGCCGACGCTGACCTCGAGCGGGCGCAGCTCCGGGGGCAACCTTCGATTCGCGCACCGAGTGGCCCAACGTTTTGATCCACGTGCGGCGGGAGCCGAGCCCGTGGACTAACCCACGCACTGCTCCACTCCATGCATCTGGACAGCGCGGCGTAGAGGCAGGCAGAGTTTCGCTATCGCGTGACCGGAGCGCTCTCCCGCGCGTCGAACAGAGTGCCCTCTCCGGAGCCTGTCAAGCCGAATGAGACGGTGTCGTCGGGAAATTAGTGAGCAGCGGCCTCCTGCTCGTCGGGCTTGTTGATCCAGGCGGCGGTCGGTAGCGCGGGCGGTCGCGGCGGTCGGCGGACGAAGCGCTCGGGGGTCGCGGCGTAGGCGGTCGCGAGGACGCGGGCGCGGTCGGCGTGCAGCTGCTCGGCTTGGCCGTGATAGACGGCCGTGGGGGTCATCAGCCCGATCTCCGAGTGACGATGCGCGTCGTTGTATCACGAGAAAAACTGGCGGCAGAACGCGCGTGCGTGCTGGATCGAGTCGAAGCGCCGCGGCAACCCGGGCCGGTACTTCAGCGTCTTGAGCTGCGCCTCGGAGTATGGGTTGTCCGTTGAGGTGTACGGGCGGTTGTGGGTCTTCAGCACGCCCAAGTCGGCGAGCAGGAACGCGACCGGCTTGCTGGTCATCGAGGTGCCGCGATCGGCATGCACCGTCAGCTGATCACGCGGGATGTGCTGCTGTTCGCAGGCCTGGGCGATCAGCGCCTTGGCGAGCTCGGCGGACTCGCGATGCTGCACCGTCCAGGCGACGGCGTAGCGGCTGTAGACGTCGAGGATCACGTAGAGGTAGAAGTGCGTCCACTTCGCCGGGCCCTTGAGCTTGCTGATGTCCCATGACCAGACCTCGTTGGGGCGCTCGGCAAGCAGCTCGGGCGCTGCGTAGGGCGGGTGCTCGAGCTGCGCGCGGCGCTCGCGGACGCCGCCGTGCCGGGCGGCCAGCAGCCGGTACATCGTGCGCTCAGACGCCAGGTAGCGGCCCTCATCCAGCAACGTCGCCCACACCGCTGCCGGCGCGCAGTCGACGAACCGCTCGGAGTGCAGCTCGGCCAGGACAGCGTCGCGCTCGGCTGCTGACAGCGCCCGCGCCGACACTGGCCGCGGGCGCGCCGGTCGCGGCAGGGGTGGCCGCCGGCGGCGGTAGATCGTCGCCGGCGCCGCGCCCAGCGCGCGACAGGCCGGCCTGGTTCCGATGATCGTGGTGAGGTCTTCGACGGTCTGCTCGATCATCGTTCGGTGCTCCCCTGCGCGCCCCTGGGCTCGAGCAACTCGCCCAGCAGCGCCGAGACGTTTCCCTGCACCTCGATCACCTTGCGCGCCTTCTGTAGCTTCGCCTCGGCACGCTCGGCACGGCGGCGCAGCGCCGCCATCTGCGCGTCGCGCGGATCAGCCTTCGGACGGCCGCGCGGCCGCTCAAGCGCCTGCAACGCACCGCTGTCGCGGGCGCGACGCCACTCCGTCAACAGCGACGAGTACAGCCCCTCGCGGCGCAGCAACACCCCGATCTCGCCCCGCTTGCCACACCATCGGCCTCACGCAAGATCCGTAGCTTGTACTCCGCGGTGAAGCGCCGTCGACGCGGCCGCTCGATCAGCTCAGGATCGGGCACCCCCTCGACGACGACCTGCGCGCGATCGATTCCCTGCAGCTCGCCTTCGGCTCGCTCCAGCGAACCGATCGCGACCCCATTGCTCGTGTTCTCCGGCATCCCAACGAACTCCCGTTCTCGCCCTCAAACACAGTAGAAACGAACTGCTGACCGTCTCACACGAGCTTGGCAGAGAGGGCTCGCGCAGACCAGGACCGAGACGAGTATCCGCCCGCAGTGGGCCGCGGCCGCTCCAACGGCAACCAGAAGGGCCTCGTGCGCGGCATCAACCCGATCGGCTGGATGGCCAGCGTGATGTACGTGCCCGACCGCGAAAACCAATCACACGGCTCGTCACTGGGGGCGCAGCTACGCGGGCTGTGCAATGGCACGCGCTTTCGCTACGTCTTCGTCAGATAGCGATAGCGGCCATCGCCGGCGCGAGTGTGAGCCCCCGTCGAGGCCGGGCGCGCCGACCCACCTGATCGGGGCCAGCGGGCATATCCGCATCGCTTTCGGATTGCGCGAGCAAAGGGCGCTCTGCCGAGAGCGCTCGTTCCACGCGATAGGGAAACTCTCGACGTCCGCGTCCGCGAGTGCTCAGATGCATGGAGAGTGGCAGCCGCCTACGGGGAGAGTTTCGTGCCCGCGTCATGTGGAGCCGCGCAGTTGCAGAT
>DATMJM010000147.1:0-4186 GCA_035553935.1 Solirubrobacteraceae bacterium | reverse complement strand
GGAGAGACCGTCACCGTGCGGTTCTTCATCGGCGGCGGGTGGCGGACCGTGCGGGACTGGCGGCGCGGGCTCGAACCCCGGAGGCGGCGGTGGCTTGGACATCGCGCAGGCAGGTTACGAGGCGAGCGCCGGCAGCTCGGCGAGGGAGCGGACGATCGCCACGGCCGCGGGCACGTCCCGCGGCGGCGGGCCGGCGCGCGCGACGAGCACGCTCCGCAGCCCGGCAGCGAGCGCGCCGGCGACGTCGGACTCGAGCGAGTCGCCGGCGTGCAGTGCGGGGCGCCCGCGGTCCGGGCCGCCGGCGAGCTCCAGCGCGCGGCGGAAGATGCCGGGCGCCGGCTTGCGCTCACCCGCCTCGGCGGAGCTGATCGCCGCATCGACGAGCCCGTCGAGCCCGGTCGCGCGCAGCATCTCGTGCAGCGAGACGTCCCAGTTGGAGACGACGACGAGGCGGTGGCCGGCTGCGCGCAGCTCGGCCAGCGCGCCGGGCACCTCGTCGTACGGTCGGAACCGCAGCGCCGCCAGGAGCGCCGCCCGCAACTCGCTCGCCGGAAGGCCGCGGAGCTGCACCCCCGCCGCCCGCAGGCCGGCCCCCAGCACCTCGGCGCAACGGTCGCGCAGCAGCGCCAGCGCGACGTCGTCGACCCCGCTGTCGTGGTGCTCGAGGTAGTACGCCATCTCCTCGCGCAGCGCGGCCGCGGCCTGCTGCTCGGATGCCTGCACCCCGCGCGCGCGCAGTTGCGCCGCGAGGCGCGGCGCCGGACGCTCGAGCTCGACCAGCGTGCCGAAGGCGTCGAGCGTGACTACGCGACCCAGTGCCACGTCGCGAAGATCGCGGTGTAGATCGCAAGGCCGACGCCGAACGCACCGAGCACCAGCCGCTCGCGCACGGGGCGGCCGGTCATCCAGAGCGCGAGCCAGATCGCGAGCGGAAACAGCACGGCGACGAAGCGCGGCAGCGACATGAGCGGCTGCGGGGCGACGGGATAGGAGAGCGGCAGCGCGAGCGCCGCAACGACGTAGGCGCCGTAGGCGGCGGGCAGCCGCCGCAGCGTGCCGGCGACCGCCGCGACCGCGAGGACGAGCCAGCCGAACAGCTCGATGTTGTGGCGCGCGACGACGAACGGGTCGCCGCCTGCGGCCGCGAAGTACACCGGCTCGCGAGCGCCCGACAACAGCTGTCGCGCGCCCTGCACGGCGGCCTGCAGCCCGTCCCAGGCGCCCACGAACGGCCCCGCGAACGAGCGAAACCATACGTCCTGGGCGCGGAACGGAGCCAGCGGGTCGTGCCCGCCGACGGCCAGCAGCGCGCAGTACCACGCCAGCCCGAGCGGCACGAGCGCCAGCCACAACGCATCGGGCCGCAGCGGGCGGATCGTGCGCAGGCTCGGCCGGCCGGTATCCCACAGGTAGATCATCGCCAGCGGGACGAGCAGCAGCACGCCGGCGCTGCGCGTCATCGCGGCCAGCAGCCCGAGCGCGCCCGCCCAGGCCCAGCGCTCGCGCCGCGCGGCGTACACCGCGCCCACCGACAGCGCGAGGAACAGCGACTCGCTGTAGACGGCCGAGAAGAAGAACGACATCGGAAACAGCGCCGTGACGAGGACGGCGTTGCGGGCGACCGCTCGCCCGTGGTCGAGCGCGACGAGCCGGTGCAGCACGACGAGCGCCACCGCGAGCAGCACGGTCGACGCCAGCGCGCCGCCGACGAGGGCCGAGTCGAACGGTACGCCCGCGAGCCTGACGACGAGCGGATAGAGCGGGAAGAACGCCTCGCGCGCGCCGCCGCCGTAGCCGTCGGCGGCGATCGCCAGGTACCACACCGAGTCCCAGCGCCCCAGGGGCGAGGCGAGCGCGTCGCCGGTGGCGCCGAACGGCGTCGTCACGCCGGCCGGGTCGAAGTCCGCGGCGCGATCGGACAGGCCGAACAGCACCACGGCGGCCACCGCCGCCGCCCAGACCACCAGCCGCGAGAGCCAGAGCGCGCGCCAGGCGTCCGCGACGGCGTCGTCGGCGGCGGCGACCGCCAGCCGGGCGGGCAGGGCGCGCGACAGCATCCCACAGATCTTGGCAACGGCCGGTCGGCCGCGTGGGCGGCAGGATGACGGAGGCGGGGTGGCGAAGATCCACCTGCCACTAGACTCGACCGTTGCGCGTCGGGCTTCCCGAGCCGTCGCGCGACCCCGACCAATGTCCGCTCGCCTCGAACGCCAGCGTCGACGCCGCCAACGTGGCGGGGCCGGACGCGCCATCCTCATCACCGTCTGCGTGCTGATCGCGGCATGCGTGATCGGCGCCCTGAGCGCCGTCGGCTACGTCGTCGGGATCGCCAACTCCGCGCCGGATCTCAGCTCCCTCAACCCGCAGGATCCGGGCCGGATCTCCACCGTCTACGCATCGGACGGCAAGACGAAGCTCGGCATCATCCAAAACGACGTCCTGCGCATCCCGATCAACTCCTCCGACATGCCCCAGAACGTGCGCGACGCGACCGTCGCGATCGAGGACGAGCGCTTCTACCAGCACCAGGGCGTCGACTTCGAGGGCGTCATCCGGGCGGCGTTCAAGAACGCGAGCTCGGGCAAGGCGATGCAGGGCGGCTCGACGCTGACGATGCAGCTCGTCCGCACGCTGTACACGGGCAACCGCGAGAAGACGTTCAAGCGCAAGGTCCGCGAGGCCAAGCTCGCCGAGGAGCTCGAGAACGCGCACCCCGGCCGCGAGGGCAAGGAATGGATCCTGACGAAGTACCTCAACTCCGTGCCGTTCGGGACCAACGGCGGCCAGCAGGCCGTCGGCATCCAGGCCGCGGCGCGCGCGTACTTCGACAAGTCGGCGTCGCGGCTGACGCTCAGCGAGGCCGCGCTCCTCGCGGGCCTGCCGCAGGCGCCGAGCTCGTACAACCCGTTCCGCGAGCCGGGCGCCGCCACCGCACGGCGCAACCAGGTGCTGCGCAAGATGGCCGATCTCGGCTACATCACCGACTCCCAGGCCGCGAGCGCGACCGCCGAGCCGCTGGGCCTCAAGCCGAGCGGCTACTTCCGCGAGAAGCGCGAGAGCTTCTTCTTCGACTACGTCACCGACGAGCTGATCAAGAGCTACGGCGTCAAGCGCGTCCGCTCCGGCGGGCTGCGGATCACGACGACGATCGACCTCGACCTGCAGAGGAAGGCGCGCAAGGCGATCGCGAACAACCTGAGCTTCGAGGGCGCCCCGTCGGCGGCGATCGTCAGCATCGACCCGAAGAACGGATACATCCGCGCGATGGCTTCCTCGGCCAAGTACCGCAATTCGCAGTACAACCTCGCCGCGGACGGCAAGCGCCAGCCGGGCTCGGCGTTCAAGATCATGGCGCTCGTGGCCGCCGTCCGCGAGGGGATCAACCCGGCCACCACGAGCTACGCGTCGGGCGCGATCAACCTCGGGCCGAAGTACGACAACGTGACGATCAACTGCTACGGCGGCAGGTGCAGGGGCGGGTCGCAGAACCTCGTCTCCGGCACGCTGGCGTCCGACAACACCGTCTACATCCGGCTCGCCCTCGACCTCGGCCCCATGAAGGTCAAGAAGGCCGCCCAGGACCTCGGCATCACGTCGCCGCTGCAGGGCTATCCGTCCGAGACGCTCGGCGGCCTGTCGAAGTGCTGCTCGCCGCTGGAGATGGCCAACGCCTACGCGACGATCGTCAACGGCGGCTACCGCAACAAGCCCAAGGCGATCACCCGGGTGCGCTTCCCCGACGGCCGTGTCGACGACCTGTCCGAGCCCGTGCGCAAGAAGGTCTTCGACGAGGCCGCGATGTACGAGGTCGTGAAGATCCTGGAGATGAACGTCAGCAGGCCCGGCACCGGCGGCCGCGCGAAGACCGGCTGCCCCGTCGGCGGCAAGACAGGTACGACCGACGAGAACTCCGACGCCTGGTTCGTCGGCTTCAACCCGCGCCTGGCGACCTCCACGTGGGTCGGCTTCCCGCAGGGCCGCATCCCGATGGGCCGGATCTTCAACGGCGCCAACGTCGACGGCGGCACCTTCCCGGCGCAGATCTGGGGGCAGTACATGAAGGCGGCCGCAGGCAAGTTCTGCGGCAAGTTCAATAAGCCGAAGAAGCCGTTCAAGGCCAAGGCGTTCAAATCGAGCAGCCCGCGCTCCGCGACACCCGTGCCGACGCAGGTCGCACCGCCCGTCT
>DATMJM010000146.1:0-4755 GCA_035553935.1 Solirubrobacteraceae bacterium | reverse complement strand
GACTAGGAGAGGGCGGGCTCGGTCGCCACGCGCTATCCGACCGCGGAGCCGCCGTTTCGCTTCTGCTACTTCGCTCACGCCTACCGTGGCGTGCGCCCGCACCGCGGCCAGATGCGGGAGTTCCTGCAGGCGGGAATCGAGCTCGTCGGCGCGCCCGCGCCGGAGGGAACCGCCGAGGCGATCAGCGTGCTGTCTCACGCGCTCGAGGCCGCCGGCCTGCGCGGCTACCGCATCGGTCTCGGCGACGCCTCGCTGTACCGCACGCTGCTGCGCTCCGTCGGCGTGGCCGACGACGCGGGCGACGAGCTGCTCGAGGCGCTCGTGGCGCGCGACTTCGTGACGCTCCAGGCGCGGCTCGGTCGCCTCGGCCTGGAGGATGCCGACGCCGAGCTGCTGCTGCGCGTGCCGCAGGTCCGCGGCGGCCCGGAGGTGCTGGAGGATGGCCAGGGCCCGGTCGCCGACGCGGTCGCCGGGCTGCGCAGCGTCTACGGGCTGCTCGCGCCCGAGGTCGCCGACCGCGTCATCCTCGACCTCGGTCTCGTGCGCCAGATGGGCTACTACACCGGCGCGGTGTTCGACGTCTACGACCCGGCGCTCGGCGCCCCGCTCGGCGGCGGCGGGCGCTACGACGACCTGCTCGGGCGCTTCGGGCGCCCGCTGCCGGCCGTCGGCTTCGCGCTGACGATCGACCGCCTGCACATCGCCCTGGCCGGCGAGGAGAAGGTCGTCGACGCGTGAGCCCGATGAACGGACTGACGATCGCCGTCCCGCGCGGCGCGCTGATGAACCAGACGCTCGATCGGCTCGACGCGATCGGCGTCGACACGAGCGAGGTGCGCGCCAACGACCGCAAGCTCCTGTTCGCCGACATCGGCATCGTGACGATGCGGCCGTCCGACGTGCCCACGTACGTCGAGGCAGGCGCCGCGGACGTCGGCATCACGGGCAAGGACGTGCTGACCGAGCAGGCCGAGCGCGAGGTCTACGAGCTGCTCGATCTCGGCTACGGCGCCTGCCGGATGGTGCTCGCCACCATCGATGGCCCCGATCCCTCGGCCGAGGCGCTGCGCCGGCTCGGCGTCATGCGCGTGGCGACGAAGTACTACAAGACGGCCGCCGCATACTTCGAGCGGACCGGCCGCCAGGCGGAGATCGTCGAGGTCAAGGGGTCCGTCGAGCTTGCGCCGCTGACGGGCCTCGTCGAGGCGATCGTCGACCTGACGGCGACCGGGACGACCCTGAAGGAGAACAACCTCGTCATCCGCGAGGAGCTCTTCGTCTCCACGGCGCGGCTGATCGCCAATCCCGTCGCGCACAAGCTCAAGGCCGCCGCGATCGACGAGATGCTGGAGAAGCTGCGTGCGGCTTGAGCGCGTCGAGGTCGGCAGCGATGCCGTCGCGGCGGCGACGGCGGTGCGCGCGCTGGCGCCCGCGCCGGCGTCGGTGAGCGACGCCGTCGCCGAGATCGTCGCCGCCGTGCGCGAGGGCGGTGATCGCGCCCTGCGCGAGCTCGTCGCGCGCTTCGACGCCGGCGGCACGCCGCCGGGGCCGCTGCGCCTCGACCCCGCCGAGCTCGACGCCGCGCTGCTCGGCGACGACGTGCGCGCGGGCCTGGAGATCGCGATCGCGAACGTGGCGCTCGTCGCAGACGCGGCGATCGGCGACGACGTCGAGGTCGCGCTGCCGCAGGGCCAGCGGGTCGTCCTGCGCGAGGTGCCCGTGCGGCGCGCCGCGATCCACGTTCCCGGCGGACAGGCGCCGTATCCGTCGACGGTCGTCATGGGCGTCGTCACGGCGCGCGCCGCCGGCGTGGAGGAGGTCGTCGTGCTGAGCCCGCCGCCGGTCGACCCGGTCGTGCGCGGCGCCTGCGCGCTGTGCGGCGTGCACGAGGTCTACACGATGGGCGGGGCGCACGGCGTCGCGGCGCTCGCCTACGGCACGGAGACGATCGAGCGCGCCGACGTCATCGCCGGCCCAGGTCACCTCGTGGTCCAGGAGGCCAAGCGGCAGGTCTCCGACGTCGTCGGGATCGACGGCTTCTACGGCCCCAGCGACGTGCTCGTGCTCGCCGACGCGACCGCGCAGCCGCGGCTCGTCGCCCTGGACCTGCTGGCGCAAGGCGAGCACGGTCCGGGCGCGCCGGTCGCTGCCGTCAGCGACTCGGGCGAGTTCCTCGACGCGCTCGAGGCACAGCTGCGAGAGCTCGCGCCGGCGCGCCCGCGCAGCGAGCCGGCCGCGTTCGTGCTCGCGCAGGCCGGCTCGCTGCGCGACGCGCTCGCGTTCGCGGAGGCCTTCGCCCCTGAGCACCTCGAGCTGGCGGGCGAGGAGGCCGAGCGGCTCGCCCGCCGCGTGCGCAGCGCGGGCTGCGTGTTCGTCGGCGCCAGCGGGGCGACGGCGTTCGGCGACTACGTCGTCGGCTCGAACCACAGCCTGCCGACCGGCGGCTCGGCCCGCTACGCCTCGGGTCTGTCGCCGCGCGCGTTCCGGCGCCGCATGAGCGAGGTCCACATCGGCGCCGCGGCGGGCGCGCTCGCCGCGGCGGGCGCTCCGATCGCGCGCGCGGAGGGATTCTCCGTGCACGCCGAGTCGATGGAGGCGCGCGTGGGGGAGAATGGCGGCTCATGAACCGCACCGCGACCAAGCAGCGCCGCACCGGCGAGACGGACATCGAGCTCGAGCTGGCGGTCGACGGCGAGGGCGCCGGCAGACGCCGCACAGGCGTCGGCTTCCTGGATCACATGCTCGACCTGCTCGCGCGCCACGGCCGCCTGGACCTCACCGTCAAGGCGGCGGGCGACCTGCAGACCGGATCGCACCACACCGTCGAGGACGTCGGCATCGTGCTCGGCCAGGCGCTCCACGAGGCGCTCGGCGACCGCGCCGGTATCCACCGCTACGGGCACGCCGTCGTGCCGATGGACGAGGCACGCGCGGCATGCGCGATCGACGTCTCCGGCCGGCCCTTCCTCGCGCTCGACGACGGCGGGCTGCCGGGTGGCGAGACCGGCGGCTTCGAGCACGAGCTGCTCGAGGAGTTCTTCCGCGCGGTCGTCAACAACGCGCGGATCACGCTGCACCTCGAGGTCCAGGCCGGCACGAACGCGCACCACATGATCGAGGCGGCGTTCAAGGCCTTCGCGCGCGCCCTGCGCGCGGCGGTGGCGATCGACCCGACGGAGAGCGGCGTGCCCTCGACGAAGGGGACGCTGACGGCGTGACGCGGATCGCGATGGTCGACTACGGGATGGGCAACCGCCGCTCGGTCGCCAAGGCGTTCGAGCACGTCGGGACGCCGATCGCGCAGACCTGCGACGCCGACGAGCTGCGCGCGGCGGACGGCCTCGTCGTTCCCGGCGTCGGCGCCTTCCCGGAGGCGATGCGCCGCCTGCGCGCGCTCGGTCTCGACGCCGTCGTGCGGGCGCACGCGCAGGACGGCAAGCCCGTCATCGGGCTGTGCCTGGGCATGCAGCTGCTCTTCGAGGACTCGACCGAGCACGAGGGCGCCACCGGTCTGGGGCTGCTGCCCGGCCATGTCGTGCGCCTCGACACGCGCGGGCTGAAGCTTCCGCACATCGGCTGGAACTCCGTGCGCTGGGAGCAGCCCTCGGCGCTGACGGCCGGCCTGCCCGACCCGGCCGCCTTCTACCACGTGCACACGTTCGTCGCCGAGCCCGACGATGCGTCGATCGTGCTCGGCACGGGCGAGTACGGCACTGCGTTCGTGTCGTTCGTCGCGCGCGGCAACGTCTTCGGCGCACAGTGCCATCCGGAGAAGTCGTCGACCCACGGCCTCGCCGTGCTGCGCAACTTCGTAGGCATCTGCTCGGCCGTGCACGTCAGATCGTGATCCTCTATCCCGCGATCGACATCGCCGACGGCAAGGCGGTGCGCCTGGTGCAGGGCGACTTCGACGCGCAGACCGTCTACGCCGACAGCCCGCTGGACGCCGCCCGCTCATGGGTCGACGCCGGCGCGCGCTACCTGCACATGGTCGATCTCGACGGCGCGCGCACGGGCGTGCCGCAGAACCTGCACCACCTCGAGCGCGTCGTCTCTCAGCTCGGCGTGCCGGTTCAGTACGGGGGCGGGCTGCGCTGCGTCGATGCCGTCGCCGACGCGATCGCGGCCGGCGCCTCGCGGGCGATCCTGGGCACGGCCGCCTTCCGCGACGTCGACTTCCTCGACGACGTCGTCGCCCGCTTCGGCGAGCGCATCGTGGTGAGCATCGACACGCGCGGCGGCTTCGTCGCGACCGCCGGCTGGACGGAGACGACGCAGCTGCCGGCCGCCGCGGTGATCGAGCGCATGCAGGACCGCGGCGTGCGGACGTTCGTGTTCACGAACGTCGACAAGGACGGGCTGCTCGGCGGGCCCGACCTCGACGAGGTCCGCCGGATCGCGGCGGTCGTACGCGGCCGCTTCATGTACTCCGGCGGCATCGGCCGCCGCGAGGACCTCGAGGCGCTCGCGGCCCTGCGGCAGGTCAACCTCATCGGCGTGATCGTCGGCAAGGCGCTCTACGAGCGCCGCTTCACGATCGCCGAGGGGATCGCGGCGCTGGGGTCCGTCGCAGCGTAATTTCCGGCCGGTCGGCCGGTTGGACCTGCACGAGGCGCCCGCCGGGGCGCCGTGCACACGAGGAGAAGCGCTCATGTCCGCCACCGCCCTGACCTCGCCGCGCTGAGGGCAGCCCTGCCGCCGGTCGCCATGCGAAGCCTGCGTGATGTGACGCACACCGCCGCGGGTACCCGCGGC
>DATMJM010000145.1:0-2169 GCA_035553935.1 Solirubrobacteraceae bacterium | reverse complement strand
GGCCCAGTCGCTCCTGCGCCTGCGCGAGAACGTCCTGCATCGCGGCGGGATCACAGACGTCGCCGCCGATCGCGACCGCGGAGCCGCCGACCTGCTCGATGGCGTCGACGGTCGCAGCGGCGCCGTCGGCGTCGGAGCGGTAGCCCGCGGCGACGGCCCACCCGTCGGCGGCGAGCTCGCGCGCGATCGCGGCGCCGATGCCCTTCGAGGCGCCGGTCACGAGCACGACCGCGCCGTCGGGCCGCAGGTCGTCGCGCGACGCGGACGCGCTGCCGGGTGCTGCGCGTTCGGTCTGCGTGGTCATCTGATCTGTCCTCCATAGGTCAGCAGTGCGGCGCCCCAGGAGAAGCCGGCGCCGAACGCCGTGAGCAGGACGTTGCCGCCGCCGATCGGCAGGCGCCGGTCGTCCTCGGCGAGCGACAGCGCGAGCGGGATCGAGGCCGCCGACGTGTTGCCCAGGTCGGCCACGTAATCGGCGACGCGGTGCGGCTCGAGGCCGAAGCGCTCGCGCACGGCGTTGATGATCCGCCCGTTGGCCTGGTGGGCGATGACGAGGTCGATGTCGTCGATGTCGAGCTCGGCGAGCGCGAGCAGGCTGCGGCACGAGCTCTCCATGTGGTCGATCGCCTGCTGGTAGACGAGCCGGCCGTCCATCCGCACGACGTTCTCGATCCGGTCGACGTAGAGCACGTCGCGCTGCGCGTCCGAGCCGAGCACGACGGGGCCGATGCTGGCCGGACCGCCCGGGGCGAGCACGGCGGCGGCGGCGCCGTCGCCGAACAGCGACGACGTCTTGCGGTCGTCGTGGTCGAGGTAGCGGCGCAGCACGTCGGCGCCGATCAGCAGGACGGTGTTCGCGCGGCCGCTCTCGATCAGCGCGGCGCCCTGCTGCAGGCCGGCGAGAAAGCCGGTGCAGGCCAGGCCGACGTCCCACGCCATGGCGCGCTTGGCGCCGAGCGCCCCGGCGACGATCGGCGCCGCCTGAGGCACGATGTCGTCCGACGACGAGGTCGCGACGAGGACGGCGTCGACGTAGAGCGGGTTGACGCCGGCGGCGGCGAGCGCGCGGCTGCCGGCCTCGGTCGCGAGGCTCGACAGGCCCTCGTCCTCGGCGGCCTCGCGGCGCGCGCTGATGCCGGTGCGCTTGGTGATCCAATCCGGGTCGACGCCGATGCGCTCGGCGATCGCGGCGTTCTCGACGATGGTCGGGGGCAGGGCTCGGCCGAAGCCGATGATCCCCGCGGTACGCATCCGCGAGCGGATGCGCGGGGCGACGGGCGATGGTGCGACGGCAAGGTTAGGCGGGTGCACTGATGTCCTCCAGCAGCGAGTCGGCGGTTACGGCGCTCGCGTCCCTGATGCAGCGCGGCGCGAGCTTGGCGAGGACCCGGCCGGGGCCGGCGTCGATGTACGCCTGGACGCCGCGCGCGTCGAGCGCCGCCATCGTGTCGCGCCAGCGGACCGGCGAGACCAGCGCCTCGGCGAGCTCGGCGGCGGGGTCCTGGAACGGCTCGGCGGTCGCACAGCTGATCACCGGGATCTGCGGCGCGTCGAAGTCGACGTCGGCCAGCGCGGCGCGGAACGGCTCGACTGCGCCCTGCATCTGCGGCGAGTGGAAGGCGCCGGCAACGCCGAGCGGCAGCGCGCGCAGGCCCTCCGTGGTGGCCTCCTTGCGCGCGGCGTCGAGCGCGTCGGGCGAGCCCGACAGCACGACCTGCCCCGGGGCGTTGTCGTTGGCGATGCTCACGCGATGGCGGGCGGCGATCGCCTCGGACTGCGCGGGCGAGGCGCCCATGAGGGCAAGCATGGTGCCGCCGCCGGAGGCTTCGCCGGAGCGGGCCATGTGGTCGCCGCGGATGACGACGAGGCGCAGCGCGTCCTCGTCCGAGAGCGCGCCGGCGGCTGCCAGCGCCGAGAACTCGCCGAGCGAGTGACCCGCCATGGCGATGGGGTCGACGTGGTCTCGCAGGCGTGTCCAGCCGGCGAGCGAGGCGCACAGGATGGCCGGCTGCGCGAAGCGGGTGGACTCCTCGACGCGCGCAAACGGGTCCTCGCCGATCAGCTCGGATGCGGTCTCGAGCAGGTCGGGGCGCACTGCGGCCACAAAGGCTCGCATGTCCGATGTCTGGCTGCCCTGTCCTGGAAACAGGAGGGCGGTGGGGTGGGAAT
>DATMJM010000144.1:0-4105 GCA_035553935.1 Solirubrobacteraceae bacterium | reverse complement strand
GGCTGCGGCGGCGGCGGCGTCGGCGGCGGCGTATGAGCGGTTCAACCGGGCGGCGCCTGCGGGGCCGGCGGGCGACGACCTGGCGGCGCGGGCGGCTGCGGCGGCGGCGGCGTCGGCGGCGGCGTACGAGCGCTTCAACCGGGCGCCGCAGACGGAGGCCGCGGCGGCGCCCACGGCGCCGGTGGATCTGGCTGCGCAGGCCGCCGAGGCTGCGGCGGCATCCGCCGCCGCCTACGAGCGATATGTGGCGAAGGCGGCCACTGCGGGCGCGGCGCAGGACGTGAGCGCGGCCGCGTCGGCCGCGCCGCACGACGACATCGCGCGGCTGGAGCAGGAGGCGAAGGCCGCGGCCGACGCCGCCTATGAGGCGTACAACCGCGGCCACGGCAAGCCGCCGGCGCCGAACGCCGGCGAGCTGCTGGCGGCTGCGGCAGCGGCGCAGCAGAGGCTCGCGGCGGCGAAGGGGAGCTGATCGGGTAGGCGCCGGTCACGCCGCTTTGGAGCACGATGTCGACGATCCCCGGCAGTCAGGAAGACGAGTACCGCTGGCACACGGGCCTGAAGCGCCCGCACGGCGCGAGGGATGCGGTGGAGTTCGTCGACGTCCACAAGGCGTTCGGGCGCAACAAGATCCTGCGCGGCCTGAACATGGGCCTCCCCGAGGGCAAGATCTCCATGATCCTCGGGCCCTCGGGGACCGGCAAGTCCGTCTGCATCAAGCACATGGTCGGCCTGCTGTATCCCGATCGGGGCGACGTGCTCGTCCACGGCGAGTCGGTCCCGAACATGGAGGACGACGAGCTGTTCAAGATGCGCCAGAAGTTCGGCGTGCTCTTCCAGGACGGTGCGCTGTTCGGCTCGATGAACGTCTTCGACAACGTCTGCTTCCCCCTGCGCCAGCACACGGAGAAGAGCGAGGAGGAGATCGCAGAGATCGTCAACCGGCGCCTTGCCGAGGTCGGCCTGCAGAACGCCCACGACAAGATGCCCAACGAGCTGTCGGGCGGGATGCGCAAGCGCGCGGGCTTCGCGCGCGCGCTCGTGCTCGACCCCGACATCGTGCTCTTCGACGAGCCCGACTCCGGGCTCGATCCCGTGCGCACGGCGCTCCTGGGGGAGCTCATCCAGGAGATCCACGCGGACATGATGGGCGAGGCGCAGAAGCGGGGGTCGCGGCCGCCGGCGTTCACGCTCATCACCCACGACATCATGACGGCGCGCCGCGTCGCCGAGCACATCTCGGTGCTGTGGAAGGGGCGCATCGTCGAGTCGGGCCCGGCCGAGGAGCTGTTCGCATCCGACAACCAGTTCGTGCGCCAGTTCCTGGCAGGGGAGTCGCAGGGCCCGCTCGGCATGGAGTGAGGCGCGCGCGCCCGCCCGCCGCGTAGCCTGAAGCCGTGAAGGACCCCCGCCCGCTGTACCGTGCCGCATCGCTGGCGGCCAGGCGGCCGGCGCTCGTGCTCGCGCTGACCGCCCTGCTCGCCCTCGGCGGGCTGGCCCTGGCGGCACAGCTGAGGCCCGATGCGGGGATCGACACACTCGTCGGCACCGACAGCGCGGCCTACGACGCGACGGAGACGTACCGCGAGCGCTTCGGCGACGACCCGATCATCGTCCTCGTGCGCGGGCCGCTGACGAAGCTGCTGCTCTCGCAGGACCTCGAGCGCGTGCTCGGCCTGGAGGGCTGCATCGCCGGCAGCGTGCCCGCGGGCGTGACGCCTCCGGGAGGCGCCGCAGGACCGTGCGGTCAGCTCGCGCGGACGAAGCCGGTCAAGGTCGTCTTCGGCCCTGGCACGTTCATCGCGGAGGCGGCCCGCCAGCTCGGCGGCGGCTTCGCCCGGCGCGTGGCCGAGAACGCCCGGCGGGCCGACGCCGCCGCCAGGTCGGCGCGCCGCGCGGCGCTGCGCCGTGGCCTCGGGACGGCCGCCGCCGGTCGCGCCGGCGCACGTGCGCGAGCGCGCGTCGAGGCGGACTTCCAGCGCGAGGTCGTCGACCTCGCCGTCCGCTACGGGCTGAGCGCGGTTCCGCGCCTCGACGACCCGAACTTCGTCTCGACGCTCGTCTTCGATCCCGCCGGGCCCGCGGGCACGCCGAAGCGCAGGTTCGCGTACCTGTTCCCCTCCAAGGGGCGCGGCGAGGGGCAGGTCGCGCTCGTCCAGGTCCGCCTGAAGGCGGGGCTCGGCGAGGCGCAACGCCGCGCGGCGCTGCGGCTCGTACGCGCGGCCGTCGCGATGGACGAGTGGAAGCCGCGCAACGGCGCCACGTACACCGTCACCGGCGCGCCGGTCGTCGTCTCCGATCTCAGCTCGTCGATCACGGGGTCGATGTGGAGGCTGCTCGTGGCGGTGCTGATCGTCATGGCGCTGACGCTCATGCTCGTCTTCGCAGGCCGGCCGCGGCTGCTTCCGCTCGCGATCGCGCTGGCGGCCGCAGCAATGACGTTCGGCGTCCTGTCGGCGCTCGGAGCATCGCTGACGATGGCGTCGATCGCGGTGCTGCCCGTCCTCATCGGCCTGGCCGTCGACTACGCGATCCAGCTGCAGTCGCGCGTGGAGGAGGAGGCCGCCGGCGCGCTCGGCGCGGCGCCCGCCGCGCGCCGCGCGGCGCTGCTCGGCGCGCCCGCGGTGGCGGTCGCCGCGCTCGCCACGGCGGCCGGCTTCGCCGTGCTCGCGCTGTCGCCCGTGCCGATGGTGCGCGGCTTCGGGCTGCTGCTGGTGGCGGGCATCGCGATCGCGTTCGGCTGCGCGCTGCTGGCCGGCACGGCCGCGCTCGTGCTCGCCGAGCGCGCGGCGCTTGCGGGCGTCCTGCGCCGCATGGACGGCGGCGCGGCGCGCAGGCTCGGCGCGCTGCGCGGACGCGCGGCCGGCAGCCGCGCCGCGCGCCGCGCGCGCGCGGCGGGACGCGCGGCGCTGGCGCGAACGATCGCCCACCCGTCGCGCGTGCTGGCGATCGCGCTGGCGCTCGCCGCCGGCGGGTGGGCGCTCGACACCCAGACGCGCGTGGAGTCCGACATCCAGAAGCTCGTCCCGCGCGACCTCGGCGCGCTACGCGACCTCGACGCCCTGCAGCGCACGACAGGCGTCGGCGGCGAGATCGACGTCCTCATCGAGGGCGCCGACCTGACGCAGCCGGCGGTGGTGAACTGGATGATCGGCTATCAGGCCAGGGTGCTCAGGCGCTTCGGCTACAGCGCACAGCGCGGCTGCGGGACGGCGCAGCTGTGCCCGGCGTTCTCGCTGCCGGACCTCTTCAGGACGCCCGCGTCGCGGCGCGACGCCGACGCGATCGACGCGCTGCTGGATGCCGTCCCGCCGTACTTCTCGCAGTCGGTCGTCAGCGCCGACCGGCGCACCGCGACGCTCGCCTTCGGGATCCGCCTCATGGACCTCGAACGTCAGAAGGACGTCGTGGACGCGATGCGCGACGGTCTCGCCGACCGGCGGCCGCCGGGCGTGCGGGCGCGCCTGGCCGGGCTGCCGGTGCTCGCCGCCGACGCCAACGCCGAGGTGGCGTCCAACGCGCGGCGGATGCTGACGCTGCTCGCGGGCCTGCTGGCCGTCGCCGTCGTGCTGCTGCTCGCGCTGCGCGGCATCGCGCGCGCGCTGGTGCCGCTCGTGCCGATCGCGCTGGCGACCGGCTGGTCGGCGCTCGTGCTGTTCGCGCTGCATATCCCGCTCAACCCGATGTCGGTCACCCTCGGCGCGCTGGTCGTCGCGATCTCGACCGAGTTCAGCGTGCTGCTGTCAGAGCGCTACCGCCAGGAGCGCGCGCTCGGCCACGATCCGCAGGCGGCGCTCGCCCGCACGTACCGGTCGACGGGCGCCGCCGTGCTCGCCTCGGCCGCGACCGCGATCGCCGGGTTCGCCGTGCTCGTCGTATCCGACATCAGGATGCTGCGCGACTTCGGCTTCGTGACGGTGATCGACCTCACGGTCTCCCTGCTCGGCGTGCTGCTCGTGCTGCCGGCCGTGCTGACGCTCGCGGAGCGACGCGCCGCCCGGCGCTCGTTGCCGCCGGCTCCTTGCGCGGCGGCGCCCGCGATCGAGGCGCTCACCTGACCGCACGCGGCTGCCCGGCAGCAGCGGGCCGCCGCGTGCGGTCAGGT
>DATMJM010000143.1:0-3840 GCA_035553935.1 Solirubrobacteraceae bacterium | reverse complement strand
CGTTGCGGCCTCACCATCCAGCGTCAACGCGCGACGCGCTGAACCGAGGGGCACTCCATGACGACATCCGTGCAGACAGCAGGGCAGAGTCATTCTGCAGCGCCGAATGTCTTCGAGCTGACCTACGAGGACACCAAGATCACATACGAGCCGGTCGGAACCGGGGGGGCGCCGCGCCTGCACTACGAGGGACCGATGGGCGCGCACGTCTTCGAGGGCGACGAGATCAAGACCTTCCGCAGCGCGCGGGGGCTCGAGGTCAGCGTCACGCTCGACCGCATCTCGATCCTGCGGACGATCACGCTGACGATCTTCCTGCCCGACCTCGAATTCGAGGACGCGACGTCGGAGCTGAGCTTCCAGACCGTCGGCATCCACACGACGCGGCGGCGCGCGACGGTCTCGGACATCGCCGAGGGCGGCTCGGAGCCGCTCGAGCTCGCCGGCCTGGCGCGCAACATCGAGTTCCAAAACACGGGCTCGACGGTCCTGCTGTAGCGCGGCGGCGCCTACCAGGCCTGCTCGGCGTCGCAGTGCGGGCACTGCACCGACGTCGAGACCTCGGCGATGAACGCGAATCCGCACGCGCAGGAGTAGCAGGCGCGATCCTCGGGTCCCCCCGCGTCGCGCATGCGGCGCTCAGCGGGGTGCATCGGCGCCTGCACGTCGTGCCGGCCGCGGCTCCGCCGCCGGCACGACGTGCAGGCGCCGGCGGGCGCGGGCGGTGCGCGGCAGTGAGAGCTGTCGGCCGGTCATCGGGCTCATCTAGCGACACAAACTCCTGAGCGCGCCAAAGGTTTCTGTCTGCGGCGCCCGATCCCTCGCCGTTGGCGCGCCCGAGCGGCGGGTTCGTGCGGCGTTGTTGCGATACTTGAAGGCGCATGCCACCTGCCCGCAAGCGCAAGATCCGGCTCGTCGTCGCGCTCTCTGCGGCTGTCGTGCTGGCGTGCGCGCTCGTCTTCACGAGCCTCAGCGCCTCCAGTGAGGCCGTCACGCCGAGCCAGCTCGCGGGTGCGACGGCGGGCGCGTCGTACCAGCTGACGGGCAAGGTCGTCGACGGCTCGATCCGCAACATCGACGGCGGCGTGAGCTTCCGGGTGCGCGACCGCGAGGGCTCGACCTCGGTGCCCGTGCGGTACGTCGGAGCGGTGCCCGATCCCTTCCGCGACGGCCGCGAGGTCATCGTCAAGGTGCGCAAGGAGGGCTCCACGTTCGTCGGCGAGCGCGACTCCCTCGTGACGAAGTGCCCCTCGAAGTTCACCGAAGACGCCACGCAGCGTACGTAGGGGCGTAGATGGCCACCGTCGGCCGCGCGCTGCTGATCCTTGCCCTCGTCGTCGCGTTGTACGGCGTCGCGGCATCGGTGTTCGGCGCCCTCCGGGGCCGCGACGAGTGGATCGCCTCGGGCCGCCGCGCGGTGTACGCGGTCGCCGCGCTCGTGACCGGCGCCTTCGCGATCCTCGAGATCGCGTTTTTGACGTCGGACTTCTCGTTCGCCACGGTCGCCAGTCACTCGTCGAGCACGACGCCCACGTTCTACAAGGCGGCGGCCGCCTGGTCGTCGCAGGAGGGCTCGCTGCTGCTGTGGCTGCTGCTGCTGTCGCTGTGGTCGAGCCTGGTGCTGTTCGCGACGCGCCGCCAGCTGCGCCGGGTCGCGCCATACGCGACCGCGGTCCTGCTGGGCTTCGCCGCGTTCTTCGCTGCGCTGCTCGTCTTCAAGGAGACGCCGTTCGGGCTGCTCGCGGTCGCGCCGGCCGAGGGCGCCGGCCTCAACCCGCTGCTGCGCCACCCGAGCATGATGATCCACCCCCCGATGCTCTACTCGGGGTACACGCTGTTCACGATCCCGTTCGCGTTCGCCGTCGGCGCGCTCATCGCCCGGCAGGTAGGCGCCGCCGACTGGATCCGCGCGACTCGCCGCTTCGCGCTCGGCGCCTGGCTGTTTCTCGGGATCGGGATCCTGCTCGGCGCGCGCTGGTCCTACGCCGAGCTCGGCTGGGGCGGCTACTGGGCCTGGGACCCCGTCGAGAACGCGTCGCTGCTGCCGTGGCTGACCGGCACCGCGTTCATCCACTCGATCATGATCCAGGAGAAGCGCGGGATGCTGAAGGTCTGGAACGTGTCGCTCGTGCTCGCCACCGGCATCCTGGCCATCCTCGGCACGTTCCTCGTCCGCTCCGGCATCCTCGACTCGATCCATGCGTTCGGCGCCTCGACGCTCGGCGTTCCGTTCGTGATCCTGATCGGCTTTCTCATCGCGAGCTCGATCGGGCTCGTCGTCTGGCGCCGCGCGGAGCTGCGCTCGGAGCACCGGCTGGACTCGCTGCTCTCGCGCGAGGCGATCTTCCTGCTCAACAACCTCGTCCTCGTCGCGATGGCGTTCGTCGTGTTCTGGGGCACCTTCTGGCCGCTGATCGCCGAGGCGCTGACGGGAACGCGGCGTGCGCTCGGGCCGCCGTGGTTCGACAAGTACACGGTGCCGCTGGCGATCGTCCTCGTCCTGCTCAGCGGAGTCGGGCCCGTGATCGCCTGGCGCAAGGCGACGGCGTCCAACGCGCGGCGCAACTTCCTCGCGCCCGCGGCGCTCGCGCTCGCGCTCGGCGTGCTGCTAGCCGCGGTCGGCATCGCCGAGCGCCCGCTTGCGCTCGCGATGTTCGTCTGCGGCGCGTTCGTCGTGGCGAGCGTCGGCCAGGAGTTCTGGCGCGGCGTCGGCGTGCGGCGCGCGATGACCGGCGAGAACCCGCTCGCGGCGCTGCGCTCGCTCGTCGCGCGCAACCGGCGCCGCTACGGCGGCTATCTCGTGCACGTCGGGATGGCGCTGCTGTTCATCGGCGTCGCCGCCTCGTCGGCCTTCAACCACGCACGCGATGTGCGCCTGTCGCCCGGCCAGAGCGTGCGCTCCGGCGGCTACGAGTTCACCTACGCACGCCCGACGTCGAGCATCTCGACCGCCGGCGGCGACCTCGAGAAGATCTCCTTCGGCGCCGTCGTCGAGGTGCGCCGCGACGGCGAGCTCGTCACGACGATGCGGCCCGAGCGCGGCTACTACCCGTCGCGCGACGTCGCGGGCCTCGGGCCGGTCGGCCGCTTCTTCGAGGGCGAGGCGACGAGCGAGATCGGCCTCGACGCGGGCTGGCGCAGCGACATCTGGACCGCGATGACGCCCGACATCCGCCGCATGCTGCCGCGCATCGAGGAGGGCGACCGGGTGTTCTCCGCCGTCGCCGGCAAGCTCTCTCCGCAGCTTCAGGGCGAGGCGCTCGGCGCCGCCCTCAGCGGACTCGTCGCGAAGTACGTCGAAGACCGGCCGGCGGCGACCTTCCGCGTCATCACCTCGCCGCTCGTCACGTGGATCTGGATCGGCTCGATCGTCGTGTTCCTCGGCGGGCTGATCGCGCTGTGGCCGGGACCGGACGCCGCGCGGCGGCGGGTGACGGCGCGCTACGCCGCGCGCGTCGCCGAAGACCTCGGGCGTGCAGCCTGATGGCCGTCTGAGGTGGACGTCGTCGCGCTGCTCGTCATCCTCGCCGTGCTGTGCGGCGTCGTGGCGCTCGTGTCGGCACCGCTGCGCGGTGGCACGGCCGAGCGAGCGCGCGGCGAGGCCGCCGACGAGATCGCCGAGCTCGAGGCGCGCAAGGAGGCGAAGTACCGCGAGATCCGCGACGCCGAGATGGACCTGCGTACGGGCAAGCTGTCCGAGGAGGACCACCGCGTGCTCGACCGCCAGCTGCGTGCCGAGGCGGTCGACATCCTCAAGGCGCTCGACGACGCGCGCGGCTGAGGTAGCCTTTCCGGCATGGAGAACATCCTGTCAGGCCTGCAGGTCCTGCTGTCGATCAT
>DATMJM010000142.1:0-6599 GCA_035553935.1 Solirubrobacteraceae bacterium | reverse complement strand
CTGGTGGGCTACTTCCCCTGCTACGCCGAGGGCAACGACGTGGTCGTGCTCGACCCCGACGACCGCAGCACGGTGCTCGAGCGCCGTGATGACCTCGGTCACCTGCGGTCCGACGGTCACGGCCTGCAGCGCGACGACGTCGATCTCGCGGCTCTCCTTCGGGCGGAAGAAGTCGGCCAGGCAGATGCGGTGGTGCGCGGGCTGGCGCGGGAACGTCAGGCGCTCGAGCACCGTGCTGCGGTCGTCGGGGTCGAGCACGACCACGTCGTTGCCCTCGGCGTAGCAGGGGAAGTAGCCCACCAGCGCTCGCGGGTGCAGGTAGTCCTGCTCGCGCCACATGCGCTCCAGGCGCGGTTGGAAGTCCTCCTCGATGAGCTTGCGCCACGCCTCGCCCTTCACGCCGCGCCCGCCCCAGTGCAGCTTGTAGAGCACGTGCGTGTCGAGGTGCGGGAACACCTCGTCGAGCGGCACGTCGAGCTCGCGGGCGCCCCAGAACGGCGGCTCGGGGATCGGGACGTCGGTCCGGGCGGCGGATCGCACCGTGTCGTCATCGGTGACCAGCGGCGCGGGGTCCTTGCCGTACTTGCGGAAGTGCTCGGCCGCCTCGCGCGTCTTGGTGACGAGCTTGACGCGGTCCTCGGGCACGATGAGCTGGTCCATCTTGCTGAGGCCCTCGAAGGCGTCCTTGCAGTAGAAGACGCCGGGCATGTAGATCTCCTCGGAGTCGCGCCCGTGCGGGTACAGCGCGCGCAGCCCGAAGTCGCGGTTGATCGCCGCGCCGCCGATCAGCACGGGGAACCTCAGCCCCTTGGAGTGCAGCTCCTCGATGCACAGCGGCATCTGCTTGGAGGTCGAGACGAGCAGGGCGCTCAGGCCGATCGCGGTCGCGTCGTGCTCCTGGGCGGCCTCGAGGATCGTCGAGATCGGCACCTGCTTGCCGAGATCGACGACGGTGTAGCCGTTGTTCGTCAGGATCGTGTTGACGAGCGACTTGCCGATGTCGTGCACGTCGCCGAACACGGTCGCCAGCACCACCGTGCCCTTCGTGTAGCCCTCGACCTTGTCGAGGTAGTTCTCCAGCTGCGCGACCGCGCGCTTCATGACCGTCGCCGACTGCAGGACGAAGGGCAGGATCAGCTCGCCGGCGCCGAACTTGTCGCCGACCTCCTTCATCGCCGGCAGCAGCACCTCGTTGAGCGTCGGGACGGCCCCGATCTTCTCGACCGAGCGGTCGATCCAGTCCTCGACGCCCTCCTTCTTGCGGCGCAGGATGTGAAAGTGCAGCGCCTCCTCGGGCTCCATGCCGGCGGTCGGGTCGGCCTTCTCCTCGGCCGCGTCCTCCGTCTGGGCCTCGAAGTGCGCGATGAAGATCTCCAGCGCGTCGTCGCGGCGGTTGAAGACGAGGTCGTCGGCGAGCTTTCGCTCCTGCTCGTTGATCTCCCCGTACGGCGTGATGTGGTTCGGGTTGACCATCGCGAGGTCCAGCCCGGCCTCGACGCAGTGGTGCAGGAAGACGGAGTTGAGCACCGCCCGCGCCCGCGGCGACACGCCGAAGGACACGTTGGAGACGCCCAGCGACGTCTTCACCAGCGGGATGTGCTCCTTGATCGCGCGGATGCCCTCGATCGTCTCGATCGCCGACGGGCGCCATTCCTCGTCGCCGGTCGTCAGCGTGAACGTCAGGCAGTCGAAGATCAGGCACTCCGGGTCCAGGCCGTGCTCGTCGCAGCACAGCTCCTTCAGGCGCCTGGCGATCTCGAGCTTGCGCTCGGCGGTCTTCGCCATCCCGACCTCGTCGATCGTGAGGGCGATCAGGCACGCGCCGTGGGCCAGCGCGATCGGCACGACGCGGTCGAGCTTCTCGCGGCCCGCCTCGAGGTTGATCGAGTTGACGATCGCGCGCCCCGGGATCTGCTCGAGCGCGGCTTCGATGACCTCCGGCTCCGTCGAGTCCACCTGGATCGGGGCCGGCTGCGACAGCGACACGCGCTCGGCGACGCGGCGCATCTGCTCGGCCTCGTCGTCGCGCTCGACGAGCGCCACGCAGAGGTCGAGCACGTGCGCACCGCCCTCGACCTGGTCCTCGGCGACCTGGTTGAGGCCGTCGTAGTCGTCGGCCAGCAGCAGCTCCTTGGCCTTGCGCGAGCCCTGCGAGTTGACGCGCTCTCCGACCATCGTCGGCCGCGGCTCCTGGACGAGCGGCGTGGCCGTGATCATCGAGCTGACATGCACCGGGCGCGGCACCGGCCGCGGCTTCGCGCGCCGCCCGTGCAGCTGCTCGGCGAGCGCGCGGATGTGGTCGGGGGTCGTGCCGCAGCAGCCGCCGACGATGCTGACGTCGTAGCGGTCGACGAACTCGACCAGCGTCCGGGAGAACTGCTCGGGTCCCTCCGGGAAGATCGTCTCGTTGTGGGGTCCCTGGATCGGGATGCCGGCGTTCGGGACGCAGGCGACCGGCACGGGGCAGAACTCGCCGAGGAAGCGGATCGCGTCGCGCATGTCCTCCGGGCCCGTCGAGCAGTTCAGCCCGATCGCGGCCACGTCGAGCGCCTCGAGCGTCGTCAGGACAGCCGAGATGTCCGTCCCGAGCAGCATCTTGCCGCCGTTGGGCAGCAGCGAGACGTGCGCCTCGATCGGCACCTGGCGGTCGCTGCGCTTCATCGCCTCGCGCGCGCCGAAGATCGCCGCCTTGACCTCGAGGATGTCCTGCGCAGTCTCGATCAGGATGACGTCGACGCCACCCTCGATGAGCCCCTGGGCCTGCTCGCTGAACGTGTCGGCGAGCGCGCGGAACGAGATCTCGCCGAGCGTCGGGTCGTCGGACGCCGGCAGATAGCCGGTCGGGCCGATCGACCCCGCGACGAAGCGTTCCTCGCCGGCGATGCCGCGGGCGATCTGCGCGGCGCGAAGGTTGATCTCGAAGGTCTCGTCGCCCAGGCCCCATTCGTCGAGCTTCAGCCGGCTGGCTTGGAACGTGCCGGTCTGCAGCGCGTCGGCGCCGGCCTCCAGGAACGACGTGTGGACCTGCTCGATGACGTCGGGCCGGTTGAGGACGAGCGCCTCGTGGGCGCGACCCGGCAGCCTGTAGTCGCTCTCGAGCGACAGGTCGAGCTGCTCCAGCGTGGCGCCCATCCCGCCCTCGAACAGGATGACGTGCGTCCGGATCGCCGATGTGTAGTCGCGCATCGGCCCCTAGGCTAGGCGACTCGCGCGCCGAGTCGGTCGCCGTGCGCGTCTTCCGTCGCCTAGGCGGCGAGCGCCCGGTGGATCCTGAGGTGCTCCTCGAGCGCCTCCACGTGCTGGTGCTCGAGCGCGCGGACGCGCTGGAGCCAGGGTTCGCCGACGCGGTGCGCGAGGGCCGCATCGTCGGCGTCGATCGCCGCTGCCAGCATGCGCCAGGCGTCGGCGAGGTCGTCGCACACGAGCGCTGCCCGCCCGAGATGCGGCGATCCGAGCAGCGCGGCGGCGTCGTGCAGGAACCGCGCCTGCAGCGAGCGGTACAGCGTGCCGCCGGTGCCGCCGTCGCGGATCCGCGCGCGCAGCGCGCCGAGCGTCGCGCCGAGCCTCGCCCCGGCGGCCGCCGGGAGCGCCGGCCACGCCTCGGCGAGCGCGTCGGCGGCAGCGAGACCGGCGCGGACGTGCGGATGGTGCGGGCGCGGCGGGCGGCGCAACGCGGTCACGACGCGGTCGATCGCGGCGGCGACGGCGACCGGGGGCTCCGTCAGGCGCGCCGGCCGCGCGAGGATCTGCAGCAGACCGTGGCGTGCCGGCTCCGGCCAGCCGTGCGATGCGCGCGCGGCCGCGAGCGACCGCAGGCCGCACCGCTGCGGCTCCGGAAAGCCGCCGTCGGCGACCCACGCGATGCCCGCCTGCTCGTCGACGCTCGTCACGACGACCGCATGGCGGGTGTCGTGGCGCGCGGCGCCGCGGTAGTCGAGCTCGGCGGCGTCGGCGCGCACGAGCGTCGGACGTCCGGCGTCCAGCTCAACCTGCAGGATCTCGCGGCCGGCGCCGGGATCGCCGGTCGATCGCCAGCGCGCGGGTACGCCGAGGTGCTCGCAGAGGTGCAGCTCGATTGCGGGCGCTCGCCCGTCGAGGTCGATCGCCGGGATCGCCGCGCCCGCGATCCTCACGCGCAGGTCGAGCGCACCCGCGAAGCCGAAGACGGCGCCCTCCGACAGCGGCTCGGGCGCGTAGGAGAGCCGGTGGTGCTCGAGCACGTCGCGCAGCGCGCCGCTGGCGGCGTGCTCGGCGACGCGGTGGCGAAAGGCGGCCGCGGCCGGGGAGGCCGCCCTCGGGATCCAGTCGGCCCGCGCGCGCTGCGGCGTCGGGTTCGCGCCCATGCTCGCTTGGCGTTACGGCGCGATGAACACTGTTCAGCGGTCAGGCGGCGCCGCGTAGGAGCGCGGCGAACAGGCGGTCGAGCGTGGCGCGGGGATCCTGCGCGAGGCCGGCGCGACCACCCAGCCGAAGCGCTCGGATGCCGGCAGCGCCGCGGGCGCGCCGCCCGCCGGCTCGCCGCAGACGATGGCGCGGATCGCCTCGAGGATCGCGCGCACGAGCGGGAGCCCCGCGCGAGGCGGGGCTCCCATGGCGACCACGCCGGAGCACCGGCGTTGCTACTTGATGAACAGGATCTCCGCGTACTTGGGCAGCGGCCAGAGGTCGTCGGCGACGAGCCGCTCGAGCCTGTCGGCGCAGTCGCGGACGGAGGTCATCGCCGGGATCACCGTGTCGCGGACGTAGAGCGCGAGATCCATGCCCTCCAGCCCCGGGTCCTCGTTGGCCTTCTCCAGCGCGACGATCGCCTTGTGGAACGAGGCGACGAGCGGCGCGAACTCGTCGATCAGCCCTTCGCGGCCCGAAGCGATGAGCTCGTTGAGGTGGCGCACGGCCGCCGGCAGCAGCATCGTGCGCGCGATCGAGGCCGCCGTCTCCGCCTCGATGTTGACCTTGACCCAGTACTGCTCGACGGCGATCTCGTAGCGCGCATCGAGCTCGCGCTCGGAGAGCACTCCGTACTTGCCCATGACCTCGACCGTCTGCTGCTCGACGAACCACGGCAGGGCATCGGGCGTCGAGCGCAGGTTGAACAGCCCGCGCTGCTCGGCCTCGACGTGCCACTCGTCTGCGTAGTTGTCGCCACCGAAGACGATCTGCCTGTTCTCCGAGTAGACGTCCTTGACGACGGCGATGACGGCCTCGTCGAGCGACGTGCCGTCGCCGAGCCCCGCCTCGAGCGCGTCGGCCAGCTCGTCGATCGCGTCGGCGGCAATCGTGTTCAGCACCGTGTTGGGCAGCCCCAGCGACGAGCTCGAGCCGAGCATCCGGAACTCGAACTTGTTGCCGGTGAACGCGAACGGCGAGGTCCGGTTGCGGTCACCGCCGTGCATCGGCAGCGGCGGCAGGACCGGCGTCCCGAGCCCGAGGAAGCCGTTGTCGGACGACACGGCGGCCTCGCCGGACGCGATCGCCTCGAACACCTTCTCCAGCTCGCCGCCGAGAAAGATCGAGATGATCGCCGGCGGCGCCTCGTTGGCACCGAGGCGGTGGTCCTGGCCGACATTGGCGACCGACGCCCGCAGCAGCGCCTGGTGCTTGTTGACGGCCCGCACGACGGCCGCGCAGAAGAACAGGAACTGGATGTTGTCATGCGGCGTCTCGCCCGGCTCGAGCAGGTTGACGCCGGTGTCGGTGCTCATCGACCAGTTGTTGTGCTTGCCCGAGCCGTTGACGCCGGCGAACGGCTTCTCGTGCAGCAGGCATACCAGCCCATAGCGGCGCGCGACGTTCTGCAGCAGTTGCATCGTCAGCTGCTGGTGGTCGCACGCGACGTTGGAGTTCTCGAAGATCGGCGCGATCTCGTACTGGTTGGGCGCGACCTCGTTGTGGCGCGTCTTGACCGGCACGCCGAGCTTCCCGAGCTCGCGCTCGGTCTCCATCATGCACGCGAGGATCCGCTCGGGGATCGAGCCGAAGTAGTGCTCGTCGAGCTCGTGGCCCTTGGGCGGCTTGGCGCCGAACAGCGTGCGCCCCGTCGTGATGAGGTCGGGCCGCTCGTAGTAGTACTGCTCGTCGATGAGGAAGTACTCCTGCTCGGGTCCGACGGTCGTGAACACGCGCTCCGCCTCCTCGTCGCCGAGCAGGCGCAGCGCGCGCATCGCGGCCTTCGACAGGGCGTCCATCGACCGCAGCAGAGGGATCTTCGTGTCCAGCGCCTCGCCGGTCCACGAGACGAACGCCGTCGGGATGCAAAGCAGCGCCCCGTTGGGGTTCTCCATGATGAACGCCGGCGAGGTGGCATCCCAGGCGGTGTAGCCGCGGGCCTCGAACGTCGCGCGGATGCCGCCGGTCGGGAACGACGACGCGTCAGGCTCGCCCTGGATGAGCTCCTTGCCCGAGAACTCCGCGATCGCGGTGCCGTCGTCGGTCGGTCCGTAGAAGGAGTCGTGCTTCTCGGCGGTCATGCCGGTCAGCGGCTGGAACCAGTGCGTGAAGTGCGTCGCGCCCTTCTCCAGGGCCCAGCCCTTCATCGCCTGGGCGACGGAGTCCGCCAGCGCGGTGTCGAGCGACTCGCCCTGCGCGAGCGACGTCTGCAG
>DATMJM010000141.1:0-5799 GCA_035553935.1 Solirubrobacteraceae bacterium | reverse complement strand
CAGAGAGTTCTCATGGAGGCGCCGGTGGCGCCGCTCACTCGCACGAGCCGGCCTGCCGGAACGGCTTGCTGGCGTCCCAGCGCTCGAACCAGACCGCTCCCTCGCGGATCGAGAGGAAGGCGTCGGGCTCCAGGCCGAGCGCGTCGAGGAAGTCGGCGCGCGCCCGCGCGGGCTCCTCGTCGACGGACGCCTCGAGCGCGATCCCGCGGCCCGGATCGTCGACGGAGGCGATCAGGACGTAGCGCGAGCGGCCCTCGTGCGCGAGCCCGACGTACTTCATCCGGCCCAGCCCCTCCTCCTCGCCCTCGGCCCAGCTCCAGCCGTACTTCGCGCTCAGGTCCTCCGTGCGGCGGTCGAGCACGGCGACGTACTCCATGACCATCGGCGTCCACTCGTCGGCGGTCTGCTGGACGAGGAGGCTCACGCGCCGAGCACCCGCCGCAACGCGTCGAACGGATCCTCGCGGCGCGCACGCTCGACGAGCCGGCGCTGGACCTTGCCGTGGTAGATCTCGATCGAGCCGTCGCCGCGCACGTCCGCGCCAGCACGCACGCGTGGCCGCAGGCGCGAGGGGCCGGCCAGCTCGCCGCGGGCGCTGACCTGCGCGTCCGGCCCATAGTCGCGCGTCAGCGCCTTGCGCGCCTCGCGCCGGCCCGCGGGACCGAGCGTCGTGAGCTCGCGCTCGAGCGCGTCGACGGCCTCGCCGACCGTCTGGTGGCGCGAGCGGGTGACCTTCGGGCCCACGCGGATCGTCACGGTGTACGGCATCGCGGCGATGCTAGAAGGTTGCTTGCGCGGGGGCCGCCCCGCCCGCAGCGGCCGCCCGCGTCAGGCTGCGAGCGCCTCGGAGGAGATCGGGTGCTCGCGCGTCTCGAGCTCGACGACGAGGTCGGCGATCCCGCCGGAGTAGTCGGTCTGCACGCGACGCGAGATCGCGTGCAACAGCCGGCCGGCGGCGACGTCCGCCCCCAGCAGCGATGCCGTGAACCGTCGGAGTCCGCGTGCCTTCGCGACGTCCGCGAGGGCGAGCCCGATCGTCCGGCCGTGGCCCATGCCCTGCAGCGCGTCGCAGACGGTGATCGCGACCTCGGCCTGATCGGGCTGCTGCGGGTCGCGCACGAACCGGCCGACGCCCGCAAGCTGCCCGGGGTCGTAGTCGGGCACCGCGACGATCGCGACGTGGTCGTGGCCGTCTACCTCGGTGAGGTAGCGCAGCTCGCTCGCGCTGAAGCGCGAGCAGGGGCACGAGGA
Source organism: Solirubrobacteraceae bacterium (assembly GCA_035553935.1). Classification (GTDB taxonomy): domain Bacteria; phylum Actinomycetota; class Thermoleophilia; order Solirubrobacterales; family Solirubrobacteraceae; genus CADCVQ01. The sequence goes on along the minus strand of DATMJM010000141.1, from coordinate 4,548 downwards.
AGCGCTGGCGGCGCGACTGCTCGGACGCGGCGTCGGCGGGCGTGACGGCCGCCGGCCTCAGCGCTGGTCGATCGGCACGTAATCGCGTGCGCGCTCGCCGGTGTAGATCTGGCGCGGGCGCGAGATCTTCTGCTCGTCGTCCTCGACCATCTCGCGCCACTGCGCGATCCAGCCGCTCGTCCGCCCGATCGCGAACATCACCGGGAACATCGCGACCGGCAGCCCCAGTGCCTCGTAGATCAGCCCCGAATAGAAGTCGACGTTGGGGTAGAGCTTGCGGTCGATGAAGTAGTCGTCCTCGAGCGCGATCTGCTCGAGCTCGAGCGCGATGTCGAGCAGCGGGTTGCGGCCGGTGACCTCGAAGACGTCCTCGGCGGCGCCCTTGATGATCCGCGCCCGCGGGTCGTAGTTCTTGTAGACGCGGTGGCCGAAGCCCATCAGGCGCTGCTTGCCCTCCTTCACGCCCTTGACGAAGTCGGGGATGTTGTCGCGGTGCTTGATGCGCCGCAACATCCGCAGGACGGCCTCGTTGGCGCCGCCGTGCAGCGGACCGTAGAGCGCGGCGATGCCGGCGGCGACGGCCGAGTACGGATCCGGCTTGGCCGACCCCACGCCGCGGACCGCGCTCGTCGAGCAGTTCTGCTCGTGGTCGGCGTGCAGGATGAACAGGACGTCGAGCGCGCGCTCGAGCCGCGGATCGGGCTCGTACTTCAGCTCGGTCATCTTGTACATCATGTTCAGGAAGTTGCCCGAGTACGCGAGGTCGTTGTCGGGATAGACGTACGGCTGGCCCTGCGCGTGGCGGTAGGCGAACGCAGCCAGCGTCGGCATCTTCGAGATGAGCCGGATCGTCTGGATGTGGCGGTTCTCCGGGTCGTCGATGTCCGTCGCCTCGGGATAGAACGTCGACAGCGCGCCGGTGGCGCTCAGCAGCATCCCCATCGGGTGCGCGTCGTGGCGGAAGCCGCCGAGGAACTCCTTGATGTTCTCGTGCACGAACGTGTGGATCGTGATCTGGTGCTGCCACTCGGCCAGCTGCGACGCCGTCGGCAGCTCGCCGTGGACGAGCAGGTAGGCGACCTCGAGGTAGCTCGACCGCTCCGCGAGCTGCTCGATCGGGTAGCCGCGGTACTCCAGGACGCCGTTCGTGCCGTCGAGGTACGTGACCGACGAGCGGCACGCCGCGGTGTTCATGAAGGCGGGGTCATAGGTCATGAGCCCGAAGTCGTCCTCGTCGACGCGGATCGCGCGGAAGTCCAGCGCGCGGACCGTGCCGTCGACGATCGGGATCTCATACGTGCGACCGGTCCGGTTGTCGGTGACGCTCAGCGTCTCGTCGCCGCGCCGTCCGGCGGCCCCGTCGCGGTCGCGGCTGTCGGCGGGTGCCATCGTGGTCTCTGTTTCTTTGCTCACAAGCTCCGATTATGCACTTCCGGGGCCCGGCCTAACCGCGATGATCCCGAGGAGATCCCGCTACGCGAGATTCATTCTCGTTTCCAGCCGCCGCCGAGGAAGCGGCTGATGCGCCCGCCGCGCGTGTCTGCGCGGAACGACTGAGCGCCCTTCTCGTCGCGTTCGGGCAGCGCGGCGGCGGCTTCGGCGTCGAGCGCGAGCGTCACGCGGCGCTCGGCGATGCGGGCCACCTCGGGCGCGTCGACGAAGCGCTGCCCGTCCGGCGTGTCGAGCACGAGGCCGTCGAAGATGTGCTCGGCCTTGTTCTCGAGGACCTCGCGCACCGTCCCGATCTCGCCGCCGTCGCGGTCGACGACGGGCGTGCCGCGCTCGAGCACCTTGTAGGAGATCGCGTGGCCGTCGTCGGCGTCAGGACGCGACATAGATGATGCTCGCCATCGTCGCCAGCGTGAGCGCGATCCCGAGCGTCATCACGCCCCGCGCGGCGCTCGCGGTGCGCGGGAAGTCGGGCTTCTTCATGCCGATTACGCTGATGGCGATGGCGAACGCCGTCAGTGCCCCGCCGATCAAAAAGAACGGCAGCTCGGACTTGTGCTCCTCCTCGCCGGCATGCGCGCCGGCCTCTGCGGCGTGCTGACCGCCCGCCTCCGCGGCGGCGAGGATCGTGGCGAGGAGGCTCATGGCGGCGCGACCTTATCACCGGCCCGCACGCCCCGCGGCCGACCGGCGGACGCGCCCCGACCGGCCTCGTAGCGGCTCTCGGTCGCCTCGACCTGGCCGTGGTAGTGGCTGCCGAGCTCGGGGTGCCCGTACGGCCGCAGCGCCGGAGCGTCGAGCGTCATGAACGACAGCTGCGCGATCGGCTTGCCGGCCCACAGCTTGATCGGCACCCGCGTGAGGTTCGTGATCTCGAGCGTCAGCGTTCCCTTCCATCCCGGATCGACGAAGCCGGCGGTCGCGTGGACGATGAGCCCGAGCCGCCCGAGGCTCGACTTGCCCTCGATGCGCGCGACGACGTCGTCGGGCAGCTCGACCCACTCCAGCGTGCGCCCGAGCACGAACTCGCCGGGGTGGATGACGAACGGCTCCTCGTCTGTGATCTGGATCTGCTCGGTCAGGTTCTGCGGCGGGGCGGCGAGGTCGATCGCCGCGGCACGGTGGTTGTGGAACACGCGAAAGGTGTTGCCCAGGCGCAGGTCGACGCTCGCCGGCTGGACCATCGCGCGGTCCCATGGCCTGATCGTGATCTGACCCTCCTCGACGAGGCGCAGGATCGTGCCGTCGGACAGGACGGAGCTCGGGGCGCTCATGCGCTCGCGAGTCTACGACCTGCGAGCGCCGCTATCGCTCGACGCGCCGCGCGCGGGCGACGACGGTGCGCACCCGCGGCGGCGGGGCGATCCGCGGGGCCCCGTGCGGCCCGCGGCGCGGATGGCGCGGCAGCGCCGGGCGCGGGTGGCGCGGGTGCGGGCTCAGCGGGCGCTTCGTGCCGCCGTCGTCGTCTGTCACCGGATCGGGATCGGGCGGCGACTTGATCGCCCACCAGACGATGTAGAAGAGCGCGAAGATCGGCAGCTTCAGGACCAGCATGAGGAAGATGAACGTGGCGCTCACGTGGGCCTGACGATACCCGGCATCAACCCGTAACGCATCACAAGATGGCTGCCGCTGCGCCATCCGCGCGGGACAGCGCGATCAGCCCCTCAGCGCGACGGCCGGCGTGTCGAAAGCGGTCATCCGCTGCAGCTGCTCGACGCGGTCGACGATCTCGCCGCCCGTCAGGCGCGCGACCCGCTCGGTCCCGAACTCCTCGACGTTGTAGGAGGCGACCGCCGTGCCGTAGGCCATCGCGAGCTTGAGGACGTCGAACGACGCGTCACCATCGTGCGCGGCGACGCAGCCGACGAAGCCGCCGGCGAACGAGTCGCCCGCGCCCGTCGGATCGGCGACGAACTCGACGGGGAAGGCCGGCACCCAGAAGGAGTCGTCGGGCGTGACGAGCGCAGCGCCGTACTTGCCGAGCTTGACGACCATCGCCTGCGGGCCGAGCTCCATGATCTTGCGCGCGCCGGCAACGACCTCGCGCTCGCCGGTGAACTGCGCGACCTCGCCGTCGTTGAGGATCACGCAGTCGACCTCGGAGATCGCCGCGACGAGCGCGTCGTGAGCGATGTTGATCCAGAGGTCCATCGAGTCCAGCGCGACGAACCTCGCGTTCTGGCACTGGCGGCGAACGTTGAGCTGCAGCTCGGGCAGGATGTTCGCCAGGAACAGGATGTCCGCGTCCCTTGAGTCCTGCGACAGCTTCGGCTCGAAGTGTTCGAAGACGTTGAGGTCGGTCTCCAGCGTGTCGCGGGCGTTCATGTTCTCGTGGTAGACGCCGCTCCAGAAGAACGTCTTGCCGCCCGCGACGTGCTCGATGTCGTCGGTGACGACGCCGCGCTCGTGCAGGACCGCGTAGTCCGCCGCGCCGAAGTCGTCGCCCACGGGACCGACGACGCGAACCTCGTCGAAGAACGACGCGCCGAGCGCGAAGTGGACGGCGGCGCCGCCGAGCATGCGCTCGCGGCTGCCGTGCGGCGTCCGCACTGCATCGAACGCGATTGATCCGACGACAGTCACACTCATAGATTCGACCCTATCTTTTCGGCGGCGGCGGAGTGCCGCGGCTGCGGCTTGAGCGCGCGAAGTATCGTGCCTCGGCCAGATGCGCGCGATCCAGATGTCCGAGTACGGCGGTCCGGAGGTGCTCGAGCTCGTCGAGCTGCCGGTCCCCGAGCCGCGCGACGGCGAGGTCCTCATCCGCGTCAGCCGCGCCGGCCTGAACTTCGCCGACACGCACCGGCGCACGAACACCTACCTCGCCAAGGACGAGCTGCCGCTCGTCCCGGGATCCGAGGTCGCGGGCGTGCGCGAGGACACCGGGGAGCGCGTCGTCGCGCTGTGCGGCTCGGGCGGCTATGCCGAGTACGCGACCGCGCCCGGCGCGCTGACGTTCCCGATCCCCGAGGGCGTCGGCGACGAGACCGCGCTCGCGCTCGTGCTGCAGGGCCTGACGGCGTGGCACCTGTACCGCACGAGCGCGCGCATGAGCGGCGGCGAGAGCGTCGTCGTGCACGCGGCCGCGTGCACGAC
>DATMJM010000140.1:0-3228 GCA_035553935.1 Solirubrobacteraceae bacterium | reverse complement strand
GGTGACCGCCGGCGCGACTCCCGTGACCTCACCGCGCGACCCGACGATGCCCGCCACGTGCGTCCCGTGGCCGCTGCAGTCGTCGGGATCCGGGTCGGGGACGGGGACCGGGTTGAAGCTCGGGGACGTCGAGTCGGCGTTGAAGGCGTCGCCGACGAGGTCGTAGCCCGTCTCCACCCGGCAGCCCGGACCGAAGCAGCCGCCGAGGGCCGGATGGTGATAATCGACTCCCGTGTCCATGACCGCCACGCGGACCCCCGCTCCGGAGAGCTGCAGGTCGCGCTGGGCGACGTCCGCGCCCGTCATGGTGAGCGCCGTCGCGAGGTCGGGATCCGCGACGGGCTCCGTCGGCGCGAGCGACATCTCGGCGACCGGGAACACGCGCTTGACGCTCTGGAGCCGCGCGAGGACGTCCTCCGACCGGTCCCTGAGCTCGACGGACACGCCGTTCCAGAGCCGCTGGAAGGCGAAGCGCTGCCGGTAGCGGAGGCCGGCGGCCTGGGCCTCGGCGCGGAACGCCGCGTGCTCGCCACGAACGGTGGCGAGGCTCGTCCCGTCCGCCATCGGAGCGCTCGGGAGCTCGACGAACCACAGCGCCGTCTCCTCGGCGTTCGCCGACGACGCCCCCGGCTCTCCGGCGGCGGACGCGGGCGCGGCGGAGGGCCACGCCGCCGCGAGGGCCGCAGCGGTCACGACGCGGGCCGCCCACCTGCAGCGCCGTGTCCCGGCGCGGTCGCGTACCCCTCGCGACCCCGGTTCGCGGTTTCCCCTTTCGACCGATTCGGCATCCGACGCGAGCCTGCCGCCTACGGTCGCGATGTTCCGCCTTCTCACCAAGTCAGGCGCCGTGTCACAGTGCACGATGACCACCGAATGCGGCGACAGCAGCTTGCCGAACATCATGGCCCTCCTCTTCGGACGCGACCGGCGCCGCGCCCGCTCGTTGCATAGCCCCGCGAACCTCCCACCCTCGGGGTGCGCGTGTCAACCGTAGTCGACTACGACACTGACGAGCGCGAAACGGTGACGATGGCGATTTCGCTGAAAGCGGCCGGAGCTTCTCTAGGAGGACCAGCACTGTCAATCCGGCTTCAACGCCCCGTTGGGGCACCGGTCAGGTCGCCGGCGATCAGCAGCTGGACATCGAACTGCGTGCGCTTCGTGTCGGCGAACGACAGGCCGACCTGCTCGAAGGCCGGGATGAGCCGTTCTGCGAAGAACCGTTCGCGGGCCTCCACGGAATCCCAGACGGTGATCACGCGCCAGCCGGGATCGGCGGGACCGGCGATCACGAGGCGCGCGCCGTCGGGTGGGACGGGTCCCGTGCTGCGTACGTGCGCCTGAATCTGCTCGGCCTGCTCTCGGCTCTGGCCGGGATGTTCGAGAATCGTGCCGATCGCCATGGGTGCTCCTCGTCTGTTGTCTCCGCCTCTGGCTGGTCCGCGGCGGGCTGAGTCGCAACGTAGGCACGGGCACTCCCGGCCACATCGGTGCAACTACGGAATCGCTACGGAAGGCATGCCGCCGCCTCGCTCCGGTGAGCCGTTGATCGTCGCGCAGGCGGTTGTCGCTAACGCAATTGGATTCGCTCGCGCGCCCAGGTTGCCAGCTGCGTGCGGTTGGCGAGGCGGATCTTGGCGAGGATGTGCTGAACGTGGCTCTCGACGGTCCTCACCGACAGGTGCAGCTTGGCGGCGATCGCCTTGTTCGAGAGCCCTTGTGCCACGAGACTCGCCACCTCGGCCTCGCGGTGACTCAGTCCGGCGGGCGTGTCCGCAGGCGGAGGGCCGGTGCCGAACGCCAGCGCGATCGCCTCGTCTAGCCCGAGGCGCGACCCCTCGGCCCAGACACGCGCAGCCTCAGGGCCGAGCGCGCTCGTCAGCGCGATCCGGATCGGCTCGGTCCGGGTCAGGAAGTAGGGGGCGAACCTGCCGCCGCGACGGGCGCGAAGCGCGTAGGCCGCGGCGACGACCTGTAGGCCCCGCCGGGGGTTGCGGCGGCCGACGACGCCGCCCTGTCCGACGAGCGCGACCGGGAGCAGCGGCCCGCCCCCGTAGGGCCCATGCAGCTCGATCGCCCTGCGGTAGTGCGCGCTCACGCGGTCGGGATGCGCGCCGGTGTCCTCGGCGAGGATCCCCAGATAGACCTGGCACTGCCCCTCACCCCAGTCGTCGTCCCTGGCGAGGTTGAGGGCCAGTGCCTCCTCGATCAACTCGCGGGCGCGGTCGGGCTCGCCGTCGATCAAGAACCCCATGCCGAGCGCCGCGGTGGCGAGCGCTTCGCCGCGGACGCCGAGCTCGCGGTGCAGCGTCCGGGCGGCCTGCAGATTCGCGCGCCCCGCCTCTGTCGCCCCGACGAACGTCTCGCCCAAGCCCAGGAAGAAACGAGCCCATCCTTCGAGAGCGCGCTCGCCGAGATCGGCGGTCAGCTCGCGTGCCTCCGCGAGCATGCGCGCCGCCGCCTTGGCGTCTGCGATGAGGATCGCGAGCAGTCCGGCGGAGATCTGCACCTCGGCCCGCAGACGGTCCTGCGCTGGACATCGATCGAGCAGCAGCTGCGCCAGCCGCAACCCGTCGGCATGTCCGAGCAGCATGAACAGATCCTGCGTGCCGGAGAAGAGCTCCCGTGCCGCGCACGGATCCGACAGCGTCGCCCACTCCAGCGCCGCGCGGATGTTCTCGTAGTCGTCGCGATGCTCGCCGATGAGGCGCGGTGCGCGCGTGGAGGGCCAGCCATCGGGCGGTACGGCGGCGACTGCCGAGTAATGGCGCAGGTGGCGTTCGCGGGCGCCGTCCAGCTCGCCGCACTCGACGAGCAGCTCGTGCGCGTACTCGCGAACCGTCTCCAGCAGCCGGTAGCGCGTCCTTCCACGGTGGCTCTCGACGACCGCCACCAGCGACTTGTCGGCCAGCCGCGCCAGCCGCTCCAGCGAGAGTCCGGGAGCGACCGATGTCGCTGCGTCGGCGTCGAACCCGCCAACGAACACGCCGAGCCCGCGAAACGCCTCCTGCTCGGCGGCGGTGAGCAACTGGTAGCTCCACTCCACCACGGCGCGCAGCGTCTGATGGCGCGGCGACGCGTGACGCGTGGCTGCAGCGAGCTCCCCCAGGCGCGCCTCCAGACTCGCGGCGATCTCCTCCGCGGACATCACGCCTATCCGCGCGGCGGCCAGCTCGATCGCCAACGGCAGCCGATCGAGCCGCGCGCGACGTCGCCAGCGAAACGGCT
>DATMJM010000139.1:0-6705 GCA_035553935.1 Solirubrobacteraceae bacterium | reverse complement strand
GAGCTTGCCCTCCTCGGCGAGCTTGGTGAGGTTGCGGCCGAACTGGTCGAGCAGCTTGGACGACTTCTTGCCCTCGCCGGGCGCGCTCGAGGAGGCGCCGGCGCCGGCGCCGGCACCGGCGCCCTGACGGCGCCCGCCGGGACCGGAGAGCATGCGGATGACCTCGTTGCGGATCTTCTCGGAGTCCGCGTCGAAGTCCAGCAGGATGCGCGCGGCCACGCCCTCGTTCTCGCGGACGAGGCCGAGCAGGATGTGCTCGGTCCCGATGTAGTTGTGCCCGAGGCTCAGCGCCTCGCGCAGCGCAAGCTCGAGGACCTTCTTGGCGCGCGGGGTGAACGGAATCTGCCCCGACGTCACCTCCTCGCCGGAGCCGACGATCCGCACGACCTGGGCGCGCACGCGCTCGACGGTGATGTCGAGGCTCTCGAGAACGCGCGCGGCGAGACCTTCCTCCTCGCGGAGGAGGCCGAGCAGGATGTGCTCGGTCCCGATGTAGTTGTGCTTGAGCGTGCGCGCTTCTTCCTGCGCGAGAACGACCACCTGGCGGGCTCGCTCTGTAAATCGCTCGAACATGCTGCTTGATCCTTCCTGCTGGGGCGCGGCCTCTAGCCTCGGTTCATGCGTGGTCCGGGATGTGTTCTCTAAGGACGGCGAACTGCCCGACGGTGTTCATCCTTTCGGCTCCGCGAACGAAATGGATGATGGTCGGGGACGGATTGGCGGACATGGGGCAGTCTACCAACGCCCCAGCTGCCCAAATGTTGCACTGCTCACGCATCGTCGCGCATCGCGGGGAACAGGACGACCTCGCGGATTGACGATCGATCGCGGAGGGCCATGACGAGCCTGTCTATACCCAGTCCGACCCCGCCTGTAGGCGGCATTCCGTGCTCGAGCGCCTCCACGAAGACCTCGTCGTACGGCGCCGCCTCCTCGTCGCCCTCGGCGGCGAGGCGCGCCTGGGACTCGAACCGGTCGCGCTGCTCGTCGGGATCGTTGAGCTCGGTGAAGGCGTTGGCGATCTCGACGCCGCCGCAGAACGCCTCCCAGCGCTCGACGAGGCCGTCCTCGGAGCGGTGCGCCTTGGCGAACGGCGACAGCTCGACGGGATAGTCCAGGAGGAACGTCGGCTGCTCGAGGCGGGGCTCGACAAACTTCGACAGCAGGTCGTCGACGAGCTGCGGCCAGGTGCGGTCGGCGGTCGGCATCCGGTCGCCGATCGCGGCGGCGAGCGCGTCGCGATCGCGGTGCTCCATGAAGTCCACGCCGGTGGCGTCGCGGATCGCGTCGCGCAGCGTGACGCGCCGCCACGGCTGCTCGAAGTCGATACGGCCGGTGCAGCCGACCTGCGCCGCGACCAACCGTACGAGGGATTCGAGCCGGTCGGCCACATCGTTGTAATCGGCATACGCCTCGTAGAACTCGACCATCGTGAACTCGGGGTTGTGCTTCGTCGACAGCCCCTCGTTGCGAAAGTCCTTGCCGAGCTCGTAGACGCGCTCCAGCCCGCCGACGATGCAGCGCTTGAGATACAGCTCGGTGGCGATCCGCAGGTACAGCGTGCGGTCCAGCGCGTTGTGGTGCGTCGTGAACGGCCGCGCCAGCGCGCCGCCGTACAGCGGCTGCAGGATCGGGGTCTCGACCTCGATGAAGCCGGCCTCGTCGAGGAACCGGCGAACGGCGGTGACCGCCTTGGCGCGCGCGATGAACAGCTCGCGCGCGTCCTCGTTGGCCATGAGGTCCAGCTCCCGGCGGCGATACCTCGTCTCGACGTCCTGCAGGCCGTGGTGCTTCTCGGGCGGCGGGCGCAGCGACTTCGACAGCAGCGTGAAGCTGTCGATCCGCAGGGAGATCTCGCCGCGCCTGGTGCGCAGCGCGGCGCCGTCGACCCCGACGATGTCGCCGAGGTCGAGTTGGGTGAGCAGGCGCTCGTGCAGCTCCTCGCCGAGGACGTCCTGGCGCGCCTGCAGCTGCAGGCGACCCGAGCGGTCGACGAGGTCGAGGAACGCCATCTTGCCCTGGCCGCGGCGGGCGGCCAGACGCCCCGCGACGCGATGCTGCGCGTCGGTCTCCTCGCCGGCCTGCAGCCCCTCGTGCGCAGCCAGCACGGTTGCGACGGGCTCGACGCCCGGGAACGCGTGCGGGAAGGGGTCGACGCCGTCGGCGCGCAGCCCGTCGAGCTTCGCGCGCCTGACGGCGAGCAGCTCGTCAGCCATGACGGCTCAGACTAGTGGCTACAGCCCGACGTCGATCTTCGTGATCTTGTACTTGATGCTCTTGCCGTTGGGCAGCGGCACGTCGACGACGTCGTTGCGCTTGTGGCCCAGCAGGGCCTTGCCGACCGGCGACTCGTACGACAGCCGCTCGGGCGGCTTGGCCTCGGGCGAGCCGACGATCGTGAACTTCTGCGTCTTGCCGCTCGCCTCGTCTTTGACGTTGACGATCGAGCCCACCTGCACCGTCTCGGTCGACAAATCCTTCGCGTCGACGACGGTCGCCGAGCGGATGCGCTCCTCGACCTGCGCGATGCGCGCCTCGAGCATCGCCTGCTCGTTCTTTGCGTCGTCGTACTCGGAGTTCTCGGAGATATCGCCGAACTCGCGCGCCTCCTTGATGCGCTGAGCGACCTCGCGGCGCTTGTCGCCCTGCAGGTGAGCAAGCTCGGCCTTGAGCTTCTCGAGTCCGTCGGCGGTGAGGATTACGTCCTTGGGCATGGTCTCATCGAGATAGAAAAACCCGCCTCGAGGCGGGGTCGGAGCAGCGGATGGCTCCGCAGGCGCGCCGCATGCTAGCAGCGCGTCAAGCCGCTGCCGAAAGGGTTTTCGCGCCGGCCAGGACGGCTCGCGCCTCGTCGACCGTGTCAGTCGCCTGCAGCGCCGCCTGCAGCGCCTTCGAGCCGCCGAGCCGCTCCACGTACCAGGGGTAGAACTTGCGCAGGTAGCGGCCGGCGCGGCGCGCGCCGAGGTGCTCGACCGCACGCTGCATGACCCACTCGAGCTCGTCGAGGACCTCCGCCGTCGTCGGCTCGCCGTCGCGCGTGCCGAGCAGGCGCGCGAACAGCCACGGGTTGCCGAGCGCGCCGCGCGCGAGCATGACCGCCTCGCAGCCCGTGTGCTCGAAGGCGCCGCGGATCGCCGCGGGGTCGTCCATCCCGCCGCTGAGGACGACCGGCGCGTTCAGCGTCTGCACGAGCTCGCGCGCGAGATCGAGGTCGGGGCTGCCCTTGTGGTGGACCTGCGCCGAGCGCGGATGGAAGCCGATCGCGGCGACACCCGCCTCGTCGACGAGCCGGTGCGCGAGGTCGAAGCCGTCGCGCGCGCCCGCGCGCCGGCCGCTGCGGATCTTCACGGTGACGGGCAGGCCGGAGCCCTCGCGCGCCGCCCGCGCGACCGCGACCGCCAGGTCGGGATCGTCTATGAGCGCCGCGCCCGCGCCGGTCTTGCAGACCTTCGGCACCGGGCAGCCCATGTTGAGGTCGATGACGTCTGCGGCCGTCTGGCGCGCCACCGTCGCCGCGGCGCTGCGCATGACGTCGGGCGCCTGGCCGAAGAGCTGGATCGCGACCGGACCGCCGGCGCGCTCGGCAGGCTCGATGCGCAGCATCTCGGTCGTCGTCTTCTCGTTGCCGTAGTGGATCCCGAAGCTCGAAACCATCTCCGAGACGACCATGCCTGCGCCGTAGCGCTTGGCCTGCAGGCGCACGAACCAGTTGCCGATGCCCGCCAGCGGCGCGAGCACGACGCGGTTGGGCACGTCGAGGTGGGCGAGCTTCCAGGCGTCGTTGAGCGTGCGCGACATGGCGTCCGGTTCATGGTAGGCGGGTGGTGGGCGAAGCTCCGCGCGGCTTCCTGCGTGCCGCACACCCTCCTTGGGCGTGAACGGGCGCCGAGCGGGTCGGCGCGCTCAGGACGCTCGGCGCTGCTTCACGCGTGCGATGAACAGCCCAGCGCGATCGTCTTCATCGGCCGTCCACCACCTACGAGTTGCGCTCGTAGAGCAGCCGCAGGCCTGTCAGCGTCAGCAGGTCGTCGACCTCGTCGATGTGCTCGGTGAAGGGGACGATCGCGCCGGCCAGGCCGCCGGTGGCGATGACGTCGGTCTCGTCGCCCAGCTCGTCGAGGATGCGGTGCAGGATGCCGTCGATCGCGCCCGCGAAGCCGTAGATGACGCCCGAGCGGATCGCGTCGACCGTCGACTTGCCGATCACCGTCCGGGGTGGCTCGAGGTCGATGTTCGGCAGCTTGGCGCCGCGCGACGTCAGCGCCGCGAGCGAGATCTCGACGCCCGGCACGAGCACGCCGCCGAGGAAGTCGCCGCCGGCCCCCACGATGTCGAAGTTCACCGACGTTCCGAAGTCGACGCAGACGGCGGGACCGCCGAACCGCTCGCGGATCGCGAGGGCGTTGGCGAGCCGGTCGGCGCCGATCTCGCGCGGGTTGTCGTAGCGCAGCGCCATCCCCGTCTTCAGGCCGGGGCCAACGCTGAGCATCCGGTGGCCGAGGTAGCGCTCGCCCATCGCCAGCCACTGCGGCGCGAGCGCCGGCACCGTCGACGAGACGATCGAGGCGCTGATGTCGGCCATGCCGATGCCGCGCAGCTCGAGCAGGTTGCGCAGCACCGCGCCGATCTCGTCCGCCGTCGACTCGGTGATCGTCGCAAAGCGCCAGTGCTCGACCAGATCATCGCCGCGAAACGTGCCGAAGTGCGTCTGCGTGTTGCCGACGTCGACGGCGAGGAGCATGGACACGACTCTATGCTGCCCCAGGTGCACAAGCTCTACGTCGTCCACTCCTCGCACCCCTGCGAGACGGTCAAGAAGGCGCTCGAGCTCAAGGGCATCCCGTACCGGACGGTCGAGCTGCTGATCCCGACGCACGTGCCACTGCAGAAGCTGCGCTTCGGGAGCCGGACGGTGCCGGCGCTGAAGCTCGACGGCGGCGAGAAGATCAGCGGGTCGCGAGCCATCCTGCGCCGGCTCGACGAGCTCGTCGCCGACCCGCCGCTGCTGCCCGCCGACGGCGGCGCCCGCGCCACCGTGCTCGAGGCGGAGCGCTGGGGCGACGAGGAACTGCAGCCTGCTGCGCGTCGCATCGCGTGGTCGGCGCTGCGGCACCGTCCCGATGCGATCCCCAGCTACCAGGAGGCCTCACAGCTGCCGCGGCTTCCGCGGCCGGCCGTCCGGCTCGTCGCGCCCGGCGTCATCGCGATCGAGCGCCGGATGAACCGGGCATCTGACGAGACGGTACGCGCGGACCTGCAGGCGCTGCCGGCCCAGCTGGACCGCATCGACAACTGGATCCTCGATGCGGTGCTGAGCGGCGCCCAGGAGCCGAACGCCGCCGACCTGCAGATCGCCTCCTCGCTGCGGCTGCTGTCGACCGTCGGCGACGTGCGCCCGCTGCTCGCCGGCCGGCCGGCCGACGCGCTCGCGACGGCGCTGTTCCCGGAGTTCCCCGGCGAGGTTCCCGCGGGGGCGTTCCCCGCGGACTGGCTGCCGCGGACCTAGATGGCCTAGCCGGCGGCGCGCGCCTGCAGCTCGCGCGCCCGCTTGGCGAGCATGACCGTCGCGCCACGCACGTCCGCGGCCGCCGAGAGCGGCTCGTCGAACGCCACGCGAGCCGCCGCCGATTCGCCTGCGCCCGTGCAGCTGAGGTCGATCCCGTAGCGGTCGAGTCCCGTGCAGATGGCGGAGACCGCTCCGCGCGCGCCCGCCAGCTCGCGCGCCATGGCCAGCAGCACGTCGGCGTGGTCTGCGTTGAGGTGCGCGACCGACCCGGCCGCGACCGGCGCCGTCGGGTCGGGCTCGGCCGCGCTGTAGTCCGCCGGGCTGATCGTCTCCATGACCGCGAAGCCGCCGATCCAGCGCACGCGCTGCACCTCGAGCACCCAGAGCGTGAAGTCGTCCCATCCCGCGTACAGCCGTGCGCCGGGGATCGCCGCGACGTGAGCGTCGAGCGCCTCCTCGGCGCGCGCCCCCTGCGGCCGTACGACGCGTCCCGCGAGCGTGATGCGCGGCCGGTCGAGCGGGTCGCCGGGCGCAGACGGGTCGTTCAGCGCGAGGCTCGCGCGAGGATCGTGCGCGAGGTTGCGGCCGTGCTCGGCCATCGTCGAGACGAGCAGGACCGGATCGCCGTCCGCCGTGGGGCCGTAGACGACGAGCGAGCACCACGGAGCGCCGTCCTCGCCGAGCGTGGCGAGATAGCCGACGGTCGTCGAGCAGACGAGCGTGCGCGCCTCCTCGGCGGGGGTGCGCCGGCGACCCGGGCGTGCCTCACCGGCGCTACCGCCTTCGCGTGCGGAATGTCCGTGTCCGGAGGCCACGGCGACAACGCTACGCCCTGCGCTGCCCGCGGTGCGGCCCGCCTTCCCCGCGCAGGAAGGCGGCGCCGCATCCGGGTGGACTGTGCTCAGCGGGGTCCGAGCACCTGCAGCGAGCGCATCTCGCCGCGCATCCGGGCCGGCAGGTAGCCGGTGAACAGGACGTAGGAGTGCACCGTGCCGACACGCCGCGCGATCGCGGCGCGCACGCTGTCCGACAGCCGCTCGTTGATCGACCAGCGGCCATCGTCGATCCGTGCGCGCAGCGGCAGCGTCGTCGTCTTGCCGTCGGCGAAGTACTCCAACTGCAAGCGCACCACACCACGCGCCCGGCTGCTGATCCGCCCCGACGCACGCAGGCGACCGTTCGCCGCCAGCGTCGGCCGC
>DATMJM010000138.1:0-2724 GCA_035553935.1 Solirubrobacteraceae bacterium | reverse complement strand
GCGTCCACCGAGACGGGGCCCGCCCGCGAGGCGCTTCGCTACTGCTTGCGACGCGAGCACCTGCGGCGGACGCTGACGATCGCGCTCGTCGTCGGCGTGATCCTCACCGCCATCAACCAGCTCGACGTGATCCTCGCCGGTGGCGCCACCACCGCGACGTGGGCCAAGTCGATGGCGAACTTCGTCGTGCCGTTCGTGGTCTCCAACCTGGGCTTGCTCAGCGGGCGGCCGCGCGCGTGAGCTCGCCAGGCGCGCCGCGAAGCCTCGACATGGTCCTCGATCGCCCTGCGAATGTGGGGGGACGATTCAGCTCGGGCGACGGTGTCCGCAGCGCGGGACGTATTCATCTATCGAGATATCATCGGATCCTGTTGCGAACGCCACGGCGGGCGGCTGATCGGTGTCAGCGTTGTCGCCGACGGCGCGCCCGACGTCATCCAGGCTGCGGTGCTCGCGATCGCGCAGGGCATTACCGTCGACGACTCGCCTTTACCTGGGCGCCCTACCTCGCGATGGCCGAGGGCCTCAAGCTCGCCGCCCAGACGTTCGATCGCGACGTGGCCGGGCTGTCCTGCTGCGCCGTCACACCACAAGACGAGGTGACAAGCGCGTTCACCCGCGACGAGGTCGCCGGTCTCGTCGAGGAGTCACGCCGCGAGGGCCTGATCGACCCCCAGGAGGGCCGGCTGCTCATCGGTGCGCTGCAGTTCGAGGAGCGCGACGCCCGCGCCGTGCTGCTTGCCACGAACGACCTGGTCACCGTCCCGGAGACGGTGACGCACGCCGAGCTTGAGCAGCTCGCCGCCAGCACCGGCTACTCGCGCTTTCCGGTTTCACGCAACCGCGACCTGATCGGGTACCTGCACCTCAAGGACGTCCTCGAGTTCAAGGACGTGCACCGCAACCGCCCGATCGCCCGGTCATGGATCCGACCGCTGCCCACCGTCCGACACAGCGACCGGCTACGCGCGATCCTCACGACGATGCAGGAGAGCGGAGCCCACCTGGCCCGCGTCGTCGGCGACGCTGACAGCACCGCCGGGATCGTCGCGCTCGAAGACGTGCTCGAGGAGCTCGTCGGGGAGATCCGCGACGAAGCCGGCCAGACACCGCGCCGCCACCACCGGCCCGCTTCGCGCACCGCCTGAGCAACGAGCGCCTCACACAGGACATACCGAATCCAGGCGAGTTCGTTCTGTCTTCGGTCAGTGCAACTCGCCCAGGACGTCGCGGTAGACGCGTGACCACGCGCATCGGCGCGACATCCCGGTTCGTTCGCCGGTCCATTTCCACATCGGTTCGGCTGGTTGCGCTGGCGGAATTGCGCTGACGGATTGCAGGGTGCCGATCCAGCTGGTGACGCAGCCGGCATCAAGCCCGGTGGTCTGGGAAGGGAGCTCGACGCGCCCGTCTGGCGTCGCACAGCACTGACCCGCACTACCCACTTCGCCTTCCGCTCCAGGGATCAATCAGCGTCGCGCAACGCGGCGGGCGGAGCGTCGCGGGCGGTCTGCCAGGCTGTCTGGGTGCGTTTTGGCAGAGATCGTGCTCGGGGGGCGACATCGCGGCGGCGGCTGGGGTCGAGCCTGGGCGTGCATGACATCGCGATTGATCTCGGGACCGCGAACACGCTGGTGTACGTCGGCGGGCAGGGGATCGTCGTCGACGAGCCCTCCGTCGTCGCGATCGACACCGACAGCGGCCAGGTGCATGCGGTCGGCGCGGACGCCGAGCGGATGATCGGGCGGACGCCGGCGACGATCTCGGCGGTCCGCCCGCTGCGTCACGGGGTGATCGCAGACTTCGAGGTCACCGAGCAGATGCTGCGCTACTTCATCGCGCGCGTGCTCGATCGGCGCTGGGCGCACCCGCGGCTGATCGTCTGCGCGCCGTCGGGGGTCACGGAGGTCGAGCAGCGCGCCGTTGAGGAGGCGGCGCTCGCCGCCGGCGCGCGGCGCGTGCAGCTCATCGAGGAGCCGATCGCCGCCGCGATCGGCGCGGGCGTGGCGATCGAGGAGCCGATCGGGCGGATGATCGTCGACGTCGGCGGCGGCACGAGCGAGGTGGCGGTCATCTCGCTCGGGGGGATCGTCGTGTCGCGCTCGGTCCGCGTCGGGGGCTATGAGATGGACGAGGCGCTTGGGCACTACATGCGCGGCGCGCATCAGCTCGTGATCGGCTCGCGCACCGCGGAGGCGATCAAGCTCGCGATCGGCTCGGCGCACCCGCTCGCCGACGAGCTCACGTTCGCAGTCCGCGGGCGGCACATGACCAGCGGCCTGCCCGGCGAGGTTCAGTTGCACAGCGAAGAGGTCCGCGAGGCGCTGCGCGCGCCGCTGCGCGAGATCCTCTCGGCGATCACCGACGCGCTCGAGCAGACCCCGCCCGAGCTTGCCAGCGACATCGACCGCCACGGAATCCTGCTGGCTGGCGGCGGCACCCTGCTGCGCGGCCTGGCCGACCTCGTGGCGTCCGAAACGCAGATCGCGACGAGCGTCATCGACTCCGCGCTGACCTGCGTTGCTGTCGGCTCAGGCATGGCGCTGGAGCACTACGACCAGCTCGCGGGAAGCGCGACCGCCAAGCGCGCACGGGCAGGTTAAGCGCCGGAAGCATAACTACCGCGTGGCAAGGGACCGGGCCTGATCCTGCTCATCCCGGTCGTCGACAAGATGGTCCGCGTCGACCTGCGCACGATCACGCTCAACGTCCCGCCGCAGGAGG
>DATMJM010000137.1:0-2454 GCA_035553935.1 Solirubrobacteraceae bacterium | reverse complement strand
CGAGCACCACGCCGCGATGTCCGCCGCCACCCGCGCCGCCCGCGTGCCCGGCGCGCCGGGCGGCCGCGTGACCAACCGCTGGCGGGCGAAGGACGGCTCGTGGCGCTGGATCGACTGGAGCCTGCGGACGGTCGACGAGGAGCGCATGGTCTACGCGTCGGGTCGCGACGTGACGCAGGAGCTGCTCGCCGAGCGCGCGCTGGCCGCCAGCGAGAGCCGCTACCGCGCGCTCGTCCACGGGCTGCCCGGCACCGCGGTGTTCCTCGTGGGCGCGAACCTCGAGCTCGAGTTCGCCGCCGGCCAGGGGCTGCACCACGAGGCGGTCGCGCCGGCGCAGCTGATCGGCGAGCACGTCTCGGCGATCCTCCCCGATCCTGCGTCCGGCGAGCTGATCGACGGCTGCACGGCCGCGCTCGCGGGCGAGGAGCGCAGCTTCGACATCGTCTCGGCCGAGCACGGCCACGCCCTGTGGCTGCGCACGAGCCCGCTGCGCGGCGACGATGGGCGCGAGATCGTCGGCGCGATGCTCATCGCGCAGGACATCCGCGAGCGCGTCGAGCGCGAGCGCGAGATCGGCGAGGCGCAGGAGCGCTTCCGGCGTGCGTTCGAGGACGCCCCGATCGGCATGGCGGTCGCCGATCTCGAGGGCCGCTTCCTGGAGGTCAACCAGGCGCTGTGCGCGATCACCGGGTACAGCGCGCAGGAGCTCACGGGCGCGACGTTCTCGTCGATCACCCATCCCGACGACCTGCCGACCGATTACAGGGTCATGCGGGCGCTGATCGACGGCGACGTCACGTCGCAGGTCGACGAGAAGCGCTACCTGCGGCCGGACGGCAGCGTCGTCTGGGTCGCGCGCAGCGTCACCCTCGTGCGCGACGCCGGCGGCGCGCCGCTGCACTTCCTCGACCAGATCCAGGACGTCACCGAGCGCAGGCGCTTCGAGCACGAGCTGCGCCATCTCGCCGATCACGATCCGCTGACCGGGCTCTTCAACCGACGCCGTTTCGAGCAGGAGCTGGACCGCCACGTCGCCGAGGTCGCCCGCTACGGGGCGCGTGGCGCGCTGCTCGTGCTGGACCTCGACCACTTCAAGTACGTCAACGACGCGCTGGGCCATCACGCCGGCGACGAGCTCATCCTCTCCGTCGCCGCGCTGCTGCAGGACCGCCTGCGCGAGACCGACACGATCGCCCGCCTGGGCGGCGACGAGTTCGCGGTCCTGCTGCCCGAGGCGGACGTGCACGAGGCCGAGCACGTCGCCGCGGAGCTCGTCCGCGCGGTGCGCGAGGAGGCGACGGTCCTCGCCGGCGACCGCCGCCGCCGCGTGACGACGAGCGTCGGGATCGCGCCGTTCGGCCGCTCGGACCTCAACGGCGAGGAGTTGCTGATCGAGGCCGACCTGGCGATGTACGAGGCCAAGGAGACGGGCCGCGACCGCTTCTCGCTGGTCTTGCCGGAGGGCCAGCGGCCGGAGCCGATCCGCGACCGCGTCAGCTGGCTCGAGCGCCTGCGCAGCGCGCTCGACGACGAGCGCCTCGTGCTGCACGCCCAGCCGATCCGCGACCTGCGCACCGGCGAGATCGGGCAACACGAGCTGCTGCTGCGGATGGTCGGCGACGACGACGAGCTGATCCCGCCCAAGGCGTTCCTGCCGCTCGCCGAGCGCTTCGGGCTCGCGTCCGAGATCGACGGCTGGGTCGTGCGCCAGGCGATCGGACTGCTGGAGGGCGATCCCGGCGGCACGATCGCGCTGGAGATCAACCTCTCGGGCCGCTCGCTGAGCGACGCCGAGCTGCTGGCCCTCATCGAGACGGAGGTGGCACGCTCGAAGGTCGACCCGCGGCGCCTCATCTTCGAGATCACCGAGACCGCGGCCGTGTCGAACATCCCGCTCGCGCGGCGCTTCGCCGAGCGCCTCACGCAGCTCGGCTGCCGCTTCGCGCTCGACGACTTCGGGGCCGGCTTCGGTTCGTTCTACTACCTCAAGCACCTGCCGTTCGACTACCTGAAGATCGACGGCGAGTTCGTGTCGGGCTGCCTCGGCAACCGCACCGACCAGCTCGTCATCGAGGCCGTCGTGCGGATCGCGCGCGGCCTCGGCAAGGAGACGGTGGCCGAGTTCGTCAGCGACGCCCGGCTCGAGGCGTTCATGCGCTCGCAGGGGGTAGACCACGCGCAGGGCTTCCACGTCGGCCGCGCGGTGCCGATCGCCCAGCTCGGGCTGGGCAAGGCGCGGCGCGGATCGACGGCCGGCACGCGCGTATCCTGAACACGAACCGACCTAGCGGCACTTAGGATGCCGCGACAGCATGTTCTCGAAGATCCTCATCGCCAACCGCGGCGAGATCGCGGTCCGCATCATCCGCGCGCTCGACGAGCTGGGGATCGCGTCGGCGGCCGTCTACTCGGAGCTCGACCGTGACGCGCCGCACGTCGCGCGCGCCGGCGAGT
>DATMJM010000136.1:0-2089 GCA_035553935.1 Solirubrobacteraceae bacterium | reverse complement strand
CTGGGCCACGGGCCCGGACGGCTACGCCGCGCAGGCGGACCTGTGGTTCAACCCGCCGGTCCCGGTGCACCACGACGCGGGCCGCGTCGAGCCGCTGCTCGTCAACGAGCGCATCGCCGAGCAGCCGTTCGTCTTCGGCGCGCTCGCCGGCCTGCCGCAGGGCTCCCGGATCCTCGACGTGGGCGGGAGCGAGAGCACGGTCGGCCTGTCGCTGGCGACGCTCGGCCACCGCGTCACGGTCGTCGATCCACGGCCGCACCCGCTCGCCCATCCCGGCCTCGTGCACGCGCCCTGCCGGCTCGACGAGCTCACAGCTCCGGCGGAGCGCTTCGACGCGGCGGTCGCCCTGTCGGCGGTCGAGCACTTCGGGCTGGAGCACTACGGAGGCGAGGCCCCGCGCGACGCACGCGCCGACCGTGCGGCGCTCGAGCGGTTGCGCGAGCTCGTCGCGCCCGACGGGCTGCTCGTCCTGACGGTGCCGTTCGCTGCGCGAGCGAGCATCGACGGCTTCCAGCGCGTCTACGACGAGGCGGGGCTGGCGGAGCTGCTCGCGGGCTGGGAGGTGCGCACGTCGCTGCGGGTCGGTCGCACCGGCCGGCTCACATGGGAGCTCGGCAGACCCTCGCGCGAGCGTCACGGCGTGGCGCTCGTGAGCGCGATCAGGCGAGGATCGTAAGGAAGATGTTTCCGGCGCCCGCCGCGGCCGCACCAGGGATGCTCCGCAGTGCTCGTCGGTCTGCGGACGTGCCCGAGCGGCTCGGCGACCTGCTGGCGATCAGCTCTGAAGCTGGTCGATGCGGCACTCCGCGGGCGTCTTGTCGTCGCGCCAGCGCAGGACCTTCGTGCCGTGCCGGATGCGCCCGTCGGAGACGTGGTCGAACGTCACCTCGACGACGAGCTCAGGTCGCAGCGCAACCCACTCGAGATCGCGGCCGTGCGTCCAGCGCGAGGGCTCGCCGCTGCCGCGCTCGCCGGTCTGGTACGGCGCGAGCTCCGCGACGAGCTCGCGCTTGCGCTTGGCGGTGAAGCCGCTGGAGTGCCCGATCTCGCGCAGCTTGCCGTCCTCGTCGTAGAGCCCGAGGATGATCGCGCCGACGGTGTCGGGCGCCTTGCCGGGCCGCCAGCCCATGACGACGGCGTCGATCGTGCGCACCCGCTTGACCTTCACCATGCCCTTGCGCTCGCCCGGCCGGTACGGCGCGGCGAGCTCCTTGGCGACCACGCCCTCCTCGTCGCGCAGCCAGCGGCGGGCGCCGTCCGCCGTGCGTTCGACGGGCGTCAGCTCGAGCCCCTCGATCGACTCGAGCAGCGCGCGGCGCTCCTTGAAGGGGCGGTCGAGCAGCACGTCGTCGCCGAGCGCGAGCACGTCGAAGGCGACGAAGCGCGCCGGCGTCTCCTCGGCGAGCCGCTCGATCCGCGACGCCGCCGGATGGATGCGCTGGCCGAGTGTTCCGAAGGTCGCCGCGACGAGCTCGCCGTCGACGACGTAGCGCCCGGGTGGGAAGCCCACCTCGGGGAAGTAGCGCGACAGCTCCTTGCCGTTGCGCGACTGCAGGTGGCTCGCGGTGCCGTCGACGAACGCGATCGTGCGAAAGCCGTCCCACTTGGGCTCGTAGGCCCAGCCGTCGCCCTCGGGCAGGTCCGCGCGCGGGCGGGCGAGCTGGGGCAGGAGCGGGGGCGCGAGGGGCAGGCTCACCCCGGCAACGCTACCCGACGGATTCGCCGGCGACGGCGACCGGCGGCGGCGCCAGCGCGCGTGTGCCGCGCACCTGCAGCGCGAGCACGGCGGCGATCACGAGGAGGCCGCCGAGGATCTGCAGCGGGCCGAGCCGCTCGTCGTACAGGGCGGCCGCGAGCCCGACCGTCACGACCGGCTCGAAGGTGGAGACGAACGAGGCCGTCGAGGCGCCGACGCGCTGCACGCCGAGCATGAACGTCACGATCGGCATGACCGTCGACAGCGTGGCGAGCGCGACGATCCAGATCCAGCCCTCGGCGGTGAACTGCAGCACGCCGCCGATGACACCCGCGGCGATGAACGTCGCGGCCGCCCCGGTTGCGACGAGCGCCCCGAGCAGCAGGGGGTCGA
>DATMJM010000135.1:0-3989 GCA_035553935.1 Solirubrobacteraceae bacterium | reverse complement strand
TGCGTCGACGCTGGAGGCCGTCACGACGATCCCGCAGGGCGGCACCGGCGACGTGAAGTACCACCACGGCGCGCAGGGCTCCTACCAGCTGCCCGACGGCTCCTCGATCCTCGTCAACCTCGAGTCCAACCCGTCGCACCTGGAGTACGTCGGCCCCGTCGTCACCGGCGCGACGCGCGCCGCGCAGACGACGCGCATGGGCCCGCACGCGCACCGCGACGTCGACACCGCGGTGCCGATCGTGCTGCACGGCGACGCGGCGATGCCCGGCCAGGGCGTCGTCCCCGAGACACTCAACCTCCAGGCGCTCGACGGCTACTCCGTCGGCGGCACGCTGCACCTCATCCAGAACAACCAGGTCGGCTTCACGACCGATCCCGACGACGCGCGCTCCACCCGCTGGGCATCGGACGTCGCCAAGGGCTTCGACGTGCCGATCATCCACGTCAACGCCGACGACGTCGCGGCCTGCATCTCCGCCGTGCGGCTGGCGTGGGCGTTCCGGCGCGAGTTCGGTCACGACGTGGTGATCGACCTCATCGGCTACCGCCGCTTCGGCCACAACGAGGCCGACGAGCCCGCGTACACGCAGCCCGAGCAGTACGCGCGCATCCGCCGCCACAAGCGCGTCGCCGACCTGTGGGCCGAGCAGCTCGTCGCCCAGGGCGTCGCCACGCCGCAGGACGTCGAGCAGCTGAAGAACGCGGCGTGGGACGAGCTCACCCGCCTGCACCAGCAGCTCAAGGCGCAGATCAAGGAGGCGGCCGAGGTCGGCCAGGTCGAGCAGGCGACCGGCGAGTACCAGCTCGACCGCACGCCGTCGCCCGACGTGAAGACGGCCGTCAGCGCGGAGCGGCTGCGGATCCTCAACGAAGAGCTGCTGCGCATCCCCGACGCCTTCACCGTCCATCCGAAGCTCGTCAAGCAGCTCGAGCGCCGCCGCGACGCGCTCGGCCCCGACGGCGGGATCGACTGGGCGCACGCCGAGTCGCTGGCGTTCGCGTCGCTGCTGACGGAGGGCACGCCGATCCGTCTCACCGGCCAGGACGTCGAGCGTGGGACGTTCTCGCAGCGCCACATGGTCCTGCACGACGCGAAGACCGGCCAGACGATCTGCCCAATCCAGTCGCTGCCCGGAGCGCTCGCGCCGTTCGAGCTGCACAACTCCCCGCTGAGCGAGGTCGCATGCCTCGGCTTCGAGTACGGCTACAGCCAGGAGGCGCCGGAGACGCTCGTGCTCTGGGAGGCGCAGTTCGGCGACTTCGTCAACGCCGCGCAGGTCATCATCGACCAGTTCATCGCCAGCGGCCTGGCGAAGTGGGGGCAGACGTCGCGCCTGGTCTTGCTGCTGCCGCACGGCTACGAGGGATCGGGGCCCGAGCACTCCAGCGCGCGCCTGGAGCGCTTCCTGACGCTCGCCAGCGAGGGCAACATGCGCGTCGCCAACGTCACGACGCCGGCGCAGTACTTCCACCTCATCCGCCGCCAGGCGCGGATCGCCAAGCAGCGGCCGCTGATCCTCATGACGCCGAAGTCGCTGCTGCGGCTGCCGCAGGCGACCAACCGCATCGAGCATCTCTCCGAGACGCGCTTCTACCCGGTGCTCGGCGAGCCGCGCGTGCCCGTCGAGAAGGTCAAGCGCCTCGTGCTCTGCACGGGCAAGATCTACTACGACCTCGTCGGCCATCCGCGTCGGGGTGAGGTCGAGGAGATCGCGATCGGCCGCGTCGAGCTGCTGTATCCCTTCCCGCAGTCGCAGATCCTCGAGCTCATCCAGAGCTATCCCAACCTGCGCGAGGTCGTGTGGGTGCAGGAGGAGCCGCGCAACATGGGCGCCCGCGCGCACATGTTCCCGCGTCTCATGCAGATCCTCCCCGAGGCGCTGAAGTTCGGCTACATCGGGCGCCCCGAGCGCGCGTCGCCGGGCGAGGGCTACCCCGCCGCCCACGTCGCAGAGCAGTCGCGCATCGTCGCGACCGCGCTGGACCTCTCGATCCCGGTGTCGCTGTACCCGGTGAAGACGCCGGGCGAGCGGTAACGGCTCGTTCGTCGTAGGCGGCGCTCGTGTGGTCGGGGCGTCGCGGGAGCAGCGTCGGGTCGCGCCGGGCGCGCGCTCTGTGACGCTTGGCACACGTCCGTAATTCCGGCGTAGGACGTCCTGTTGGAGATCTCAGATGACCTCCCACCCGAAAGGACGCGCCATGCGCCTGCACCGCCACATCCGCCGCTCCGCAACGCTCGCCGTCGCCACCGGGCTCCTCGCCGCCGGCGCAGCGCCCGCCGCGCAGGCGGCGGTGCCCGATCCTGAGCGCAACGCCACCACGCCGACCGGCTGGCACTGGTACTACGGCCTCAGCGCCGAGCAGGTCAAGCAGCGCTACGCCGCCCACGGCGACCGCATCGTCGACCTCGAGGTGCAGTCGACCGCGCCGCACCGCTTCAACGTCGCGACCGTCCGCAACAGCGGCGTCTACGCGCGCGGCTGGTACTGGTACTACGGCCTCACGGCCGCGCAGGTCAAGGACCGGCTCAAGCAGAAGAAGGGCCGGCTCATCGACCTCGAGACGTACACGACCGGTGGCGTGCGCCGCTTCGCCGTCGTGATGGTCGTCAACAAGGGCCAGGCGGCGAAGAACTGGCACTGGTACCACGGCCAGAGCGCCGATCAGCTCAAGGCGCGTCTCAGCCAGCACAAGTCGCGCCTCATCGACCTCGAGAGCTACAGCCAGGGCGGCAGCACGAAGTACGCCGCGATCATGATCCGCAACAGCGGCGTCGACAAGAGCGCCTGGTGGTTCTGGCGCAACGTGCCGCTGTCGACCGTGCAGAACAGCGCGAGCGCCAACGGCGCGCGCACGTTCAGCATCGATCGCCTGCCCAACGGCCGCTACAACGCGATTCAGATCAAGCGCAAGGGCGAGTTCTCGGCCTACGAGATCAACGTCGATGCGCGCCGCGCGGGCGACTTCATCTCCCAGAACGGCGGGCGGATCGTCGACGTCGACACCTACGTCGTCGCTGGCAAGCGCCGCTTCACGGTCGTCATCAACGACAACGCCGACGCCTTCAACGCCCGCGTGCGCAGCGCCGCCCGCGCCTCGTCGAAGCTGCGTGCGGCGCGCTTCGGCATGTTCGTCAGGGAGGTCGGCGGCGCCGCGAGCGTACGCCTCGGCGCCGACCGCGTCTTCGAGCCGGCGAGCGTCATGAAGACGCTGCACCACCTGTACCTGCACAGCCGCCTGGAGGCCAACCCGCCCGAGAACCTCAACGCGATCGTCGCGTATCCCGACTGCCCCGCCGTCAACCCGATCGGCGAGTGCAACGTCGGCAAGGCGCCCAAGGACGTCTGCCCGACCCGCGCGGGCGTGTCGGCGACGAGCTTCACCACGCTCGACAACGCCGACCGCTGGATGATGGCCAACTCCGACAACCGGACGACGTTCGCGATCGAGCAGCGCTACGGCCGTGCTGCGATCAACGCCTACGCCGGCGCGATCGGCGCGACGAGGACCCAGATCAACCAGAACGTCGGCTGCTGGGGGCCCGACAACGAGATCACGCTCGACGACCTCTCGCGGATGATCGAGGGCGCGCACGACGGCTCGCTGCTGCCGACGCAGGCGGTGCGCCAGCGCTTCTTCGACACGCTCATCCAGGGCAGCAGCATCTCGGCGGCGCTGCAGGCGCTCGTCGCCGAGGAGGCGGCGCTGGCGGGCAAGGCCGGCATCGAGGGGCAGTTCGTCGCCGCCATGCTCAACCGCGCCAAGGGCGGCAGCTACGGCAGCGGCCAGCGCGCCGTGCGGGCGAACTTCGGCCGCATGCTCATCCCGTTCAAGGTCGGCGGGCGCGTCCAGCAGCGGGCGTTCTCGTACGGCAACTTCTACAACTGCGAGGACTGCAGCGGTGACGCCGCCACCGCGACGGCGTACGCCAACGCGGCCACCGAGCAGTTCCGCGCCGCGATCCGCTCGGCGATCGCAACCTGGTGA
>DATMJM010000134.1:0-8323 GCA_035553935.1 Solirubrobacteraceae bacterium | reverse complement strand
ACGACACGATCACGGAGATCATGGTCAACGGGCCGGCGGACATCTGGGTCGAGCGCAAGGGCAGGCTGATTCCGACCTCCGTGCGCTTTGCAGACGAGTCGCACCTGCGCCGGATCATCAACAAGATGGTGGCCGAGGTCGGCCGCCGCATCGACGAGTCGGTACCGATGGTCGACGCCCGCCTGCCCGACGGCAGCCGCGTGAACGCGGTCATCCCACCGCTGTCGCTGAGCGGGCCGCTGGTGACGATCCGCAAGTTCAGCAAGGAGCGCTGGGACCTCGACGACCTCGTGCGGAAGGACTCGCTCAGCCTCGACACCGCCGACTTCCTGCGCCGCTGCGTCGAGGCCGAGCTGAACATCCTCGTCTCCGGCGGTACCGGCACCGGCAAGACGACGCTGCTCAACGCGCTCTCCACGGCGATCCCCGACGGCGACCGCATCATCACGATCGAGGACTCCGCCGAGCTGCGCCTCAACCAGCGCCACGTGCTGCGGCTGGAGTGCCGTCCCAGCAACGTCGAGGGCGAGGGCGAGGTCGAGATCCGCGACCTCGTGCGCAACTCGCTGCGCATGCGCCCCGACCGGATCATCGTCGGCGAGGTCCGCGGCGCGGAGGCGCTGGACATGCTGCAGGCGATGAACACGGGCCACGACGGATCGCTCTGCACCGCGCACGCCAACAGCGCCCGCGACGCGCTCTCACGCATCGAGACGATGGTGCTCATGGCAGGCTACGACCTGCCCGTGCGGGCGATCCGCCAGCAGGTCTGCTCGGCGCTGGACCTGATCGTGCACCTCGAGCGCCTCATGGACGGCAGCCGCCGAGTGACCACGATCACCGAGGTCCAGCGCATGGAGTCCGACGTCATCGGGCTGCAGCCGCTGTTCGACTTCAAGATCGACTCGGTCACCGAAGCGCGCGCCGTCGTCGGCTCGCTGCGCGCCACCGGGCTGCGCCCGACGTTCCTCGACAAGTTCGAGAAGCGCAGCGTCAAGCTGCCGGCCAACCTCTTCCAGGTGGCGCCGGCGGTCCAGCCGGTCAGCCCGCTCGCGGCCCGGGTCGGCACGCGATGAGACGCCGAGCGCTGGGCGTGGCCCTGATCGGGTTGCTGGCGCTCGCCGTCGCGCCGGCGCAGGGCGCTGCCCAGCAGCCGGTCCTGGTCCCCGCCGGCACGCCGAAGTTTCCCGAGCGTGCGTACCGCGTGACGGTGCCGGAGCGGCGCGCGCTCTCGGCGGCGCAGGTGAAGGTGACCGAGAACGGCGAGGCCGTCTCCGGCGTGTCGCTCACCTCGGCCTCCGGCGCGCGCTCCACCGACTTCGGAACGGTGCTCGTCATCGACGCGAGCACTAGCATGCGCGGCGCGGCGATCAAGAGCGCGATCGCGGCGGCGCGCGAGGTCGCCGCTCAGCGCGCCAGCAACCAGCAGCTCGGCATCGTCGTCTTCAACAGCGCCCCGCGGGTCATCTCCGACCTCACGACCGATCAGGCGGCGATCGACCAGGCGCTCGCCGGCCCGCCGAAGCTCGGCCCGCAGACGCGGATCTTCGACGGCGTCGACACGGCGCTCGACATGCTGGCCAGGGCGAAGATCACCGCCGGCTCGATCATCGTCCTCTCCGACGGCGCCGACACGAAGAGCCTCGTGCCCGCGGGGACTGTCAGCACCCGCGCTCGCAGGGCAAACGTCAAGATCTTCACCATCGGCCTGCGCTCGCGTTCGTTCAACCCCCGCCAGCTCAGCGACCTGGCCAAGTCCGGCCGCGGTCGCTACTTTCCCGTCGAGTCCGTCAACGAACTCGGCCCGATCTTCCGCCGGCTCGGCGCGGAGCTCGCAACGGAGTACCTCATCCGGTACCGCTCGGAGACCGACGTCGGGCGGTCGGTGACCGTCGCCGTGCGCGTGGATGGTGTCGCGGGAGTGGCCTCCGCGAGCTACATCGTGCCAGGCGGCTCCTCGTTCGTGCTCGTCGCCGACAGCTTCTGGACCTCGACGCTCGGGATCATCGCGACCACGCTGCTGTGTGCGCTGCTGCTCGGCGTGGGGCTGGCCCTGCTGCTGGTCCGCCGTCATCGCCGGCCCGAGCTCAAGGAACGCGTCCGCGACTTCGTGACGTCGCTGGGCGAGGTCTCCGCCGGCAAGGACGTCGTCGTTGCGCGCCGCGAGGCCCGCGGTGCCGCGGAGCGCTCGCTCGAGAAGACGAAGTGGTGGGCGGCCTTCAAGGACGACTGCGAGATCGGCGGCCTTGAAGTGCAACCGGTACGGCTCGTCGGCTGGACTGCCGTGGGAACGGTTGGCGCCTTCTACCTGCTCGTGACGATCGCCGGGCCGCTGGCCGCGGCCTTCGCGCTCGCGATCCCGCTGTCGGTCAGAGCCTGGGTCCGCTTCAAGGTCGAACAGCAACGTCGCCTGTTCGCCGAGCAGCTGCCCGACATCCTGCAGGGCTGCGCGTCGGCGATCAGGGCCGGTCACGGGCTGACCGGCGCGCTGGCGATGGCCACCGACGATGCGCCCGAGCCGTGCCGGCTCGAGTTCCAGCGCGTGGTCGCCGACGAACGGCTCGGCGTGCCGCTCGAGGATGCGCTGCACATCGTGGAGCGGCGCATGGACAGCCGCGAGGTGCAGCAGATCGCGCTCGTGGCGCAGTTGCAGCGCGAGACCGGCGGCAACATGGCGGAGGTCCTGGACCGTGTGACGGACTCGATGCGCCGCCGCGCCGAGCTGCGCCGGATGGTGCAGTCCCTGACGGCGCAGGGGCGGCTGTCGCGCTGGGTCGTGTCGGCCATCCCGGTGGTGCTGCTGCTCTTCATCACCATCGTCAACCCGAGCTACGCGGAGCCCCTCTACACCGAGCCGCTCGGCCGGTTGCTGCTGATCGTCGCCGGCGTCCTGATCGTCAGCGGCTCGCTCGTCATCAAGAAGATCGTCGACTTCAAGGTCTGAGGAGAAGGATCGTGGCCATCACGTTGCTCGCCGGGCTGATACTGCTGGGCATCGCCGCGGCGCTCGGCGCGCGGGCGCTGTCGTTCGGTCAGATCGAGGCTGGCCGGCGCCTGCGCGCGATCGAGATGTACGGCTTCCGGTCAGCCGACGACGGCGCGCCGGCCACAGCAGCGCGTCTGGATCTCCATCGCTTCGCCGAGCGGCTCGGCGCCGCAGCGACCGCGCGCTACGGCGGTGGCGACACGGCGCAGACGCGCCGCGACCTGCTCGGAGCGGGCCTGTACACGACGAGCGTGCAAGCTTTCCTCGGCTACCGGATCATGGCGACGGCGGCGCTGACGGCGTTCCTGCTGCTGATGGCGGTGAGCGCGCCGAGCCTGCTGACATTCGTCGGGCTCGCGGTCGGCGCCGTACTCGGCTGGCGCCTGCCGCTGGTCGTCGTCCAGCGCCGCGCGAAGACCCGCTATGACGAGATCGACCGCGAGCTGCCCGACCTCATCGACCTGCTCGTCGTGAGCATCGAGGCCGGTGTCGGCCTCTCCGGAGCGCTGCAGATGATGGCCGGCCGCATGCAGGGGCCGCTCGGCGTCGAGCTGCGCTTCATGCAGCAGGAGCAGAGCATGGGGCTGTCGAGCGACCACGCGCTGTCCAAGCTGCTGGACCGCTGCGACACGCCGTCGGTGCGGTCATTCGTGCGCTCGTTGCAACAGGGCGAGCGGCTCGGCGTCTCGATCGGCACGATCCTGCGTAACCTCGCGATCGAGATGCGGGCGCGCCGCCGGCAGCTCGCCGAGGAGCGCGCCCAGAAGGCGCCGGTGAAGATCCTCTTCCCGCTCGTCTTCCTCATCTTCCCAGCGGTGTTCATCGTCCTGTTGGGACCCGCGGCGTTCGCGCTGAAGGCAGCGTTCGGATGAGTCGGGGCACGGCCGCGGCGGCCTGACCGCCGCTGCGCGCCAACGCCTATTCTGCCCAAGCACATCGAGCGGCGGAATCCTGCTCTCGCCGCAAGATCGCGCCCAGATGATGGCGGTGCAACTCACGCTGCGGTGTTCTAGCCGCACGTTGCACATGTCCGAATCGTCGAAAGCCCCCGCAAGCGCGGGGGCTTTCTGCGTTCCGTGACGTTGCGAGCAGACAAAGTGGGAGAGATGATGCATTTTGAGTTGCAGAGTGGGAGAACGTGGGGTACCTTCCCAATCGATGAGCCGCGGTGGAGGGGCTCCTCCCACCCCTCCACCACGGCTCGGTTCTTCGCCGCAAGCGCCCATGACCTTCCGTGGCACCTTCGACTACTCCCTCGACGCAAAGAACCGGCTCACGGTGCCGGCGCGCTTTCGCGCCGCGCTCTCGGAGGGGGTCGTGCTCGCCAAGGGCCTCGAGCCGTGCGTTGCGCTGTGGACGCCGTCGGGCTACGACGCCTACACGCAGGCATCGCTCGCCGGGTTTCACCCGCTGTCGCCCGAGGCGCAGAAGCTCAAGCGCTTCTTCGCGGCCAACTCGCTCGACACCGACCTCGACGCCGCCGGCCGCGTGATGATCCCGCCGTTTCTGCTCGAGCACGCCGGCCTCTCGAAGGAGGTCGTCGTGACCGGCGCGGGCGACGCGCTCGAGATCTGGGACCGCAAGACCTGGGCGGACTACAACGCGGCGCTCGCCTCCGACGTCTCCGACATCACCGCATCCCTTGGCCACACTGCTTGACATGACCATCCCGCACGTGCCGGTGCTCGCCGGCGAGGCGATCGAGCTGCTCGATCCGCAGCCCGGTCAGACCGTCGTGGACTGCACGTTCGGTGCGGGCGGCCATGCGCGCCTGCTCGCCGGGCGGATCGGCGCGTCGGGCACGCTGATCGCGATCGACCGCGATCCCGTCGCCGCCGAGCGCTTCGCCGAGCTCGAGGCGGAGCTGACCTGCACAGCGCGCTTCATCCGCGCCTCGTTCGTCGTCGGCCTCGCGCGGCTGCGCGAGGAGGGTGCCCACGCGGACATCGTGCTCATGGACCTCGGCATGTCGTCGATGCAGATCGACACGTGGCAGCGCGGCTTCTCGTACTCCTACGACGCGCCGCTGGACATGCGCATGGATCCCGACCTCGCGCAGTCGGCGCACGCGCTCGTCAACGAGGCGGAGCCGCGCCACCTCGAGACGATCTTCCGCGACCTCGGCGAGGAGCGCTACGCGCGGCAGATAGCGCGTGCGATCGTGCGCGAGCGCCGGCACGCGCCGATCAACTCGACGATCGCGCTCGTCGACGTCATCACGCGCGCGGTGCCCGCGCCGGCCCGCTTCGCCGCCGGCCATCCGGCCAAGCGCGTCTTCCAGGCGCTGCGGATCGCGGTCAACGACGAGCTCGGCCAGCTCGACGCCGCGCTGCCGCTCGCGTGGGACGTGCTGCGCGTCGGCGGCCGTCTCGCCGCGATCTCGTTCCACTCGCTCGAGGACCGCCGCGTGAAGCGCTTCCTCGCCGCGCGCGCGCAGGGCTGCATCTGCCCGCCGGACCTGCCGGTCTGCGCCTGCGGGCGCGAGCCGGAGGCCGAGCTCGTCAGCCGCCGCGCGATCGCCCCGACGCCGGGCGAGCTGGCGGCCAACCCGCGCGCGCGGTCTGCGCGCCTACGCGTCGCATCGAAGCTGAGGGAGGACCAAGGGTGAGCCGCTCCGCCGCCGCCCGCGCCGATCACGACCACGCCGTGCGCCCGTCGCGCGGCTCGCACGCCCCCTCCATCACGCGGCGCGTCTCGGGCCCGATGAACGGAAGCCAGGCGCGGATGGCGGTCTCCGACGCCGCGCCAGCATTCCGGCCGCGGATCCCCGCGAGCCCGCCGCTGCGCCTCGCTGCGGGCGGCGCGTCGATCGTCCTGCGCGTCGCCGACACGGCGCTGCACGTCTCCGGCAGCCGCACGATGGACCGCCTCGTCCGCAGCCGCGGATGGGTGCTGATCGTCGGCTTCGCGCTCATCGGGATCGTGGCGATGCAGGTCTCGATGCTGAAGCTCAACTCGGCGATCGGGCGGTCGGTCGAGACCGCCGCCACGCTGGAGCGCGGCAATGCCACGCTGCGCGGCGAGATCTCGCGCCTGAGCTCCGGCGACCGGATCCAGGCACTCGCCGGGACGCGCGGGTTCGTCATGCCCGAGCCGGCCGATGTGACGTACCTGCGCGCGCGCGACCTGCGCGCCGACGGGGCCAGGGCCGCCGAGGCAATGCGCTCCCCCGACCGCGGGATTGCGGGCCCGGCGGGGTCCGCGACCGCCGAAGCGCCAGCCGCGTTGACGGGCGCGCCGCCGGCTGCCGAGACGCCGGTCGGCGCTGCTCCCGCCGCTGCTCCGGCCGGCACGGCGGCATTGGCCGAGACGGCGCCGGCGACCGCGGCGCGCACGGCGCCGCCCGCGACGGCGACGGGCGCACCCGCGACGGCTCCTGCGGCGCAGCCGCCTGCCGCCACGGCCGCTGCGGTGCCGCCGGTGACCCCCTCCGGCGGAGTGACGGTCCCATAGCCGGACTCACCGAACGGCGGATCGGGCTGCTGTTTGCGCTGTTCCTCCTCCTGCTCGTGATCGCCGTCGGCCGTGCCATCTGGCTCGGTGGGATCCGCGGCCCATCGCTGCAGGCGCTCGCGAGCACCCAGCAGGTCGAGCAGGTCGACGTGCCGGCTCGCCGCGGCGCGATCACCGACCGCAACGGCATCGAGCTCGCCGTCTCCGAGCCGGCCGACGACGTCGCGGTCACCCCGTACCTCGTCAAGTCTCCGCTGAAGGTCGCCCGGCGGATCGCGCCGCTGCTCGACATGACGCAGGCGGGGATCCTCGAGAAGCTCTCGGAGAAGGGCGGCTTCGTCTACCTCGCGCGCAACCTGCCCGCAACCCGGTCGGCGAAGCTCAAGAAGCTCGACATCGCGGGGCTGCAGTTCATCCCGAGCTCGCGGCGCTCCTATCCGCGCAAGTGGCTGGCGTCGCAGGTGCTCGGCTGGGTGGGGACCGACGGCACCGGCCTGGCGGGGCTCGAGTACGGTCGCGACAGCGTCCTGCGCGGGACGGACGGCACGCGGCGGATCGTCAAGGACGCGCTCGGGCAGCCGATCGTCCTGCAGGAGACCAAGCGCGCCGAGCCTGGCAAGGACCTGCGGCTGACGCTCGACGCCGAGCTGCAGGGCAAGGTCGAGGACGTCCTGGCGCAGGTCGGCCTGGCCTGGCGCCCGAAGGGCGCGACCGCGGTCGTCATGGATCCCTACTCGAACACGATCCTCGCGCTCGCCAACTGGCCGCGCGTGGATGCGAACGACCGTCTCGGCGCGCCGTCGTACGCGACGCAGAACCGGGCGGTCGGCTTCAACTACGAGCCGGGCTCGACGTTCAAGGCGTTCACGGTCGCGGGTGCGCTGGAGGAGAACGTCGTCGAGCCCGACGACATCTTCAACCTGCCGCCCTCGATCACGGTCGCCGACCGCGAGATCAAGGAGGCCCACGAGCGCGGCACGGTGGACCTGTCGACGACGCAGATCCTCGCCCAGTCCAGCAACGTCGGGACCGTGCGGATCGGGCTGCGGCTGGGCGCGCGGCGCTTCGATCGCTGGGTGCGGCGGTTCGGGTTCGGCAAGCCGACCGGCATCGAGCTGCCCGCCGAGGAGGCCGGCCAGGTGCTGAAGCTCGGCGACTACTCCGGGTCGTCGATGGGCAACCTGCCGATCGGCCAGGGCGAGTCCGTCACGCCGATGCAGCTCGCGACCGCGTACGCCGCGATCGCCAACGGCGGGATCATGCGCAGCCCGCGGATCATCGCCGAGATCGACGGCGTCCGGACGCCGACGCCGCGCGGGCGCCGCGTCATCTCCAGCACGACTGCTGCGCAGGTGCGCGAGATGCTCGAGGGCGTCGTCGCGGCCGGCGGAACCGGCGTCCAGGCGGCGATCGACGGCTACACGCTGGCCGGAAAGACCGGCACCGCCAACAAGGTCGACCGGCGCACGGGCGAGTACTCCAAGACGCGCTTCATCGGCTCCTTCGTCGGCTTCGCGCCGGCACGCAAGCCGAAACTGCTCGTCACCGTCATGGTGGATGAACCTCAAGGTGAGATCTATGGTTCGGAGGTCGCGGCGCCGGCGTTCCAGGAGATCATGCGGTTCGCGCTGCCGTACCTGGGGATCGCCCCGGGTTGAGCCGGGGAGGGTCCAGCACGACCACTGGACCAAGGTCCCGTAGTAACCCCACCCCTCCTCCTCCTA
The DNA here is from genome assembly GCA_035553935.1 of Solirubrobacteraceae bacterium. GTDB lineage: Bacteria > Actinomycetota > Thermoleophilia > Solirubrobacterales > Solirubrobacteraceae > CADCVQ01. Next base: position 160 of record DATMJM010000134.1, on the reverse strand, counting down.
GCCTGCGGAGCAAGTTTTCGAGTCGGCGCTGGGCGCGCTCGGACCATGGAAGGCAAGCGGCTTGACTTCAGGAGGACGACGGGTGCGTAGCGCAACTTTGGCAGCGGTGACGGTGGTTGTCGGGCTCTTGATGGCCAATCCGGCCCACGCGGCGGGACCG
>DATMJM010000133.1:0-10457 GCA_035553935.1 Solirubrobacteraceae bacterium | reverse complement strand
GGATGACCGGTCGCGTCCGCGACATGATCATGGACCCGCAGCAGACCGGCCGCCTCACCGAGGTCGTCAGCGAGGGCGCCTACTACGGGATGCAGACCTTCGACCAGGCGCTGTTCGATCACGTCAAGGGCGGCCGCGTGGACGTCGACCAGGCGCTGCTTGCGGCCACCAGCCCGCACGACTTCAAGCTGCTGCTGGCCGCCGACGGCCGGCGCGGCACCACGATGGACGACGTCGCCGGCGCGGAGGCCCAGCGCGCGGCGTGACGGCAGACCGACATCGAGACGAAGAGCCCATCGGCCTGAGGGTGGCCGCCGCGGCGAAAGTGCCGCCCAACGCCATTGCTTCAGTCGGTAAAGTGTCCGCCATGGACGACACCTGCCCCGTCTGCAAGACCGCCGAGATCGTCTGCGGCAAGTGGACGCTGCTGCTGATCCGCGACCTGGCCGAGGGTCGCTCGCGCTTCTGCGAGCTCGAGCGGTCGCTGGAGGGGATCAGCCCGCGGACCCTGTCGCTGCGCTTGCGCGCGCTCGAGGAGGAGGGCATCGTCGAGCGCGAGACGTTCCCAGAGGTGCCCCCGCGGGTCGAGTACCGGCTGACCGAGAAGGGCCGTGCGCTCATGCCGATCATCGACGGCATGCGCACGTACGGCACGCGCTGGCTAGGCGCGGGCTGTGACAACCTCGCGCCGGCCGCGGTGGTCGACGCCGCCGCCGCCGCGTAGCTCGTCGGGATCGGCGCGCCTGTCGCGCCGCGCCGACCAGCGCAGGATCGGGCGCTCGAGCGCGAACCAGCTCAGGATGGCGAGCACGAGCGAGGGCACGAACGCGACCAGGCTGCCGAGGACGGGATCGAGCGGCAGCAGGTCGTAGCCGCGCAGGACCATCAGGACGGGCACGTGCCAGAGGTAGAAGCCGTAGGAGATCGTGCCCATCCCGACGAGCAGCGAGCCGCCGAGGACGCGGCTGCGCGGCGCGGCGGCGAGCGCTGCGACCACGAGCGCGAAGCCGATCCCCGACGGGACGTCGCGGATGACCACGAAGAGGTCCCCGACGTCGAGCCCCTTCGCCGGCGCCGCCGCCTTCACGAGACCGTCCGTCAGCACCAGCGCGACGCCGACGGCGATCATCGCCCGCTTGGCGCTCGCGGCGATCGTGCGGCCGTGCAGCATCAGGGCGGCGAGCATCCCCAGCGCGAAGTACGGCAGCATCGCCGCGAGCGTCTTCGAGCCTGTGAGGCCGAGGCCCCGGCCCGCGATCGACCAGTTGTAGAGGAGGCCGAGCGCGAGCAGCGCGAGCGGCGCGAGCGCCTGCATCCGGCGGCGGGGCGGCAACCGCAGCGCCAGCCAGCCGATCAGCGGCAGCATCGCGTAGAACATGACCTCGACCGCCAGCGACCACATCGGCGGGTTGAGCTTCATGACGCTCGCGGCCGAGAAGTTCTGGCCGAAGACGGCGAACAGCGGCAGGGCCTCGGTCGGCGGCAGGCGCAGGCCCGGCGTGCCGCGCAGCCCCCACAGCAGCACGATCGAGCCGGCCAGCGCGACGTAGTAGGCCGGCAGGACGCGCGCGGCGCGCGCGCGCACGTAGCGCCCCAGCGCAGGCGGGCGCCCCGCGTCCAGCGCGGCGGCGAACCAGGGGCGGGAGAGCAGAAAGCCCGACAGCACGAAGAACGCGACGAGGCTCAGCCGCAGCTCGTGGACGGCGTAGTCGCCGATCGACGAGCGATCCGTCGCGTTCGGCGCGGGCATCGTGTACAGCCAGCCGTGGAACGCGAAGATTCCGAGCGCGGCAACTCCGCGCAGGCCGTCCAGCGATGCCGACCGCCGGTTCTTCGACTGCGGGCCGCCCTCCGTCACCGTGACGTCGGCCGGTTGCATGTGCTCGTCAAGCCTACCCACCGGCATATGCGGGCACTCCGCATGGCAGGATGCGCGCGATGGACTCGGCCGCCCAGAAGCGCTGGATGCAGCATTCCAGCGACGTCCTGCGCGGCGCGGGGCTGCGCGCGAGCGCGGGACGGACGGCCGTGGTCGAGCTGCTCGGGCGGCAGACCTGCCTGCTCACCGCGCAGGAGATCGCCGACCGCCTGCGCGACGAGGGCAGCGCCGGCTCGACGGCGACCGTCTATCGCGCGCTCGAGACGCTGCACGACCTCGGCCTCGTGCGCCGCTTCGACGCCGAAGGCCTCGCCCGCTACGAGCCCGTCGACCCTTCGGGCGAGCACCACCACCACATCGTGCTCGAGCCCAGCGGCGACGTCGTGCCCTTCGACGACGCCGAGCTCGAGCGCGCGATCGCGGGCATCGGCCAGCGCCTCGGACTCGTCGTCGAGAGCCACGAGGTCATCCTGCGCGGGCGGCTGATCGACGAGCCTCCGGAGTCGGATTAGCGCGACGCCGGCCCGCCCCGGCGTCGTCGCCGCAGCGCGGATTGCAGCGAGCAGGACCACGTCGCCGCGACGCGAACCACGGCGACCATGCGCCACCGCCCGCTGCACGTCGCCCTCAGCGCGTTCGCCGACGAGTGCGCCTGGCAGCTTGCCGAGGACACCGCCGGCGGCGCCGAGGTGCCGTTCGAGATCGTCGAGTCGCGCGCCGCGCGGCGCGACACGCCGCTGTACTGCTACCGCCCGCTGACCGACGCCTTCATCCGCGACCGCGTCGGCGTGCTGGAGCGGCTGCCGTCCTACCCCGCCGCGGCGCGCGCGCTGGCGGCGCTCGACGGCGTCGGCGACTACCTGCGCGCGCACGGCGAGCCGCGCGTGCCGGTCCAGCCGCGCGAGCGCGCCGACGCGGCGCTGTGCGTCTTCATCAGCCGCGTGTTCAGCGAGGCGAGCGAGTTCGTCATCACGCCCGAGCGCTTCGACCGCGCCTACCGCGAGCTGGAGGACGCGCTGCTCGACGGCCGCGCGCAGGCAGTGGTCGTCGCGCCGCTGCTCGGCCTGCGACTCGTCTCGCCCGAGGTGCCGCTCGGCCAAGGGCTGTCTTTGATCCGCGGCGACGCGCTGCCGGACGCTCCGCGCGATGCGGTCTGGCCCGGCGGCGGCGACGAGCCATGCGTGCTCGCCTGCCTGACGCTCACCGGCGATCCCGGCGCGCCCGCGCCGCTGAGCGAGGCCACGGCGCGCTTCCGCCGCGTGCTGACGGCGCTGCGCCTGTATGACGACGTGCGCGTGGCGCTCGGTCCGGCCGCATGGGAGCGTACGGGCGCCGGACCGTGGTCGATCGGCAGCCTCGGCACGAGCGGCCGGCCGAACGGTGAGCTGACGATCGCCGAGGAGGCCGAGGACGAGCTGCGCGCGTTCTGCAACCTCGTGGCGCGCCGCACGCCGCGCGCCGGCGAGCTGGCGTGGGCGCTGCGCCGCTACGAGCTGGGCTGCGAGCGGCCGAGCGCGTTCGAGGCGCTCACCGACCACCTGCTCGGGCTGCGCGCGCTGCTGGAGCCCGAGGGCCCGCAGAGCGGGCGCCTCGCGGGCCGCGTGGCAGCGCTCTGCGCGGTTGCCGAGCAACGCCCGGCCGTCACCGAGCGAGTCGCCCATGCCGCGTCGATGGAGCGCGCGATCATCGCGGGCCTGGCGCCGACGGACGGCGGCGTCGAGAAGCTGCTGGCCGAGCTGACGGGCTATCTGCGGGCGTTGCTGCGCGACGTGCTCTGCGGCCATCTGGACTCCGACCTGCGCTCGATCGCCGATCAGCTGCTCGCCGAGACCGGCGCCGCCGCCTGAGCGTCCGGGCGCGGTGTATCGGGCGTTCAGCGGCGGCGAACACCGGGTAGGCCTCGCAACGAACTGGTCGGCTGCCCATGGTCTCGCGCGGTGCGAGGTCGCAGTCGTCCCGGAAGGACGAACGTGACGACAGCAGAGATGACCCGCAGCACGGGCGCAGCGCGCCCGCGGCCGCTGCTCGCCGAGCGCAACCGCAGCGAGAACGACCTCTTCCGGCGGTCGCGCGACGGTGACGAGCGCGCACGGGAGGAGCTCACGGCGCGCTTCACGCCGCTCGCGCGCTCCCTCGCGCTGCGCTACCAGCGCTCCGGAGAGCCGCTCGACGACCTGCTGCAGGTCGCGTTGCTCGGCCTCGTAAAGGCGGTCGATCGCTTCGACCCCGACCGCGAGATCGCCTTCTCCTCCTACGCCGTTCCCACGATCCTCGGTGAGGTCAAGCGCTACTTCCGCGACCGCACCTGGGCGGTGCGCGTGCCGCGCGGCCTGCAGGAGCTCTCGATGCGCGTCGACCGCGCGATCGGCGCGCTGTCGGAGCAGCTTCACCGCCAGCCTTCGGTGAACGAGATCGCGGCGGCGGTCGCGGCCACCGAGGAGGATGTGCTCGAGGCGCTGCAGGCCGGCGGCGCCTACCGCGCGGTCTCGTTCGAGGCGCCGGCCGGCGGCTCGGGCGAGGATGCCGCCACGCTCGCCGATTCCGTCGGCGTGCGCGAGGACGGCTTCGACCGCGCCGAGGAGCGGGCCACGCTCGATGCCCTGCTCGACTGCGTCGGCGCCCGCGAGCGCGAGGTGCTGCGCATGCGCTTCGAGCAGGACATGACGCAGGCCGAGATCGGCGCTGCGGTCGGCGTCAGCCAGATGCAGATCTCGCGGATCATCCGCCAGGCGCTCCAGCGCCTGCGCGAAGAGGCAAAGCTCGCGCCGCAGCGCGCCTGAACCGCAGGGCGCCGTCGACCGGCCAGCGTCAGCCGTTCGCCGCCGCCAGGTGGCGGTACAGCACAAGCAGTCCCTCGATGTCCTGGATCTCGCCGTCCAGGCGCGGGACGACGATCGGCTCGGGCTCCTCGAGCGCCGTCTTCAGCCGCTCGATCGCCACCGCGTTGCGCGTCGCGAGCAGCTGCAGGTCGCGAGCACCGAGGGCGACCTTCGCCGCCAGCGCGTCGCCCAGGCTGTCGCGCAGCACAGCGCGGATCGCGTCGGGGTCGGCGTCCTCGCCGGTCCCGAGCAGCGTCGCGCGGTTGACGATCAGGCCGCCGAACGGCATCCCGGCCTCGTGCAGCTTCTGGTGGAAGAAGATCGCCTCGGCGACCGGCTCGCGCTCGGGCGAGGCGACGATGAGGAACGTCGTCGCGGGATCGGCGAGCAGCGCCTTGACGGCCGCGGCGCGGTCGCGGAAGCCCTCGATCAGCGTTCCCATCGCGCGAAAGAGCACCGACACGTCGTCGAGCAGGTTCACGCCGGTGAGCTTCTTGAGGATCCCGAACACGACCGCGGTGCCCGCCCCCATGAAGCGCGCGGCGATCCCCGTCGGCACGAGGAAGAGCTTCAGCGCCCGGCCGTCGAAGAAGTCCGTCAGGCGGTCGGGCGCATCGAGGAAGTCCAGCGCGTTGCGCGAGGGCGGCGTATCGAGCACGATCGCGTCGTAACGCCCGTCGCGGCTCAGCTCGTAGAGCTTGGCGACGGCGCTGAACTCCTGCGCGCCGGCGATCGCGCTCGACAGGTGCGCGTAGATGCGGTTGCCCAGCACGTCGTCGCGCGTGCGCTCGTCGGGCGCGAGCCGCGCGATCAGGTCGTCGAACGTCGCCTTCGGGTCGAGCATCATCGCCCACAGCTCGCCGCGCATCTCGACGCCGTGGCCACGCAGCAGCACCGGCTCGACCATGCGCGGCTCGTTGCCGAGCTCCTCCAGGCCGAGCGCTTCCGCCAGCCGCCGCGCCGGGTCGATCGTCACGACGGCGACGCGCTTGCCGCTCGCCGCCAGTCCGAGCGCGAGCGCCGCCGAGGCGGTCGTCTTGCCGACCCCGCCCGACCCGGCGACGACGCAGATCCGCTTGCCGGCGAGGCGCTCGGCGATCACAGCTGCCCTTCCAGCGCGTCGGCGAGCGCCTCGAGGTCCGGGCCGCCGGGATGCAGCGGCAGGCGCGCCGGCGCCTGGCCGCTGAGCCTGCGCAGGCGCGCGAGCTGTGCGCGCTGGCGCAGCGCGTGGCGATGGCCGCGCAGCGCGCGGGCGACCGCGGGATGGCCCGCATGCGGCTCGAGCAGCGTCGCCTCGTGCGGGCTGAAGCGGTCGGCGTCGAGCATGTTCGCCACGACGCGCTCGAGCGGCAGCCCCATCCGCTCCTGCAGCGAGGCGCGCAGCGCGCCGGTCTCCGTCACCGCGAGCTCCTCGGCGCGGGCGACGGCGATGACCGCGATCTGCTTGGGGTCGGAGAGCATGGCGTCGATGATCCGGCCCTGGCGGGCTACCGGCCCGCCGCCGGCGGCGGCTGCGAACGTGCGCGGCGCGGTGAGCACCGCGACGCCGTGGCCGGTCGCCGGTGCGTCGACGACGACGAGGTCGTACGCGTCGGCGCCGGGCGTGCGGCGGTCGAGCTGGGCAAGCTCCCAGAGCTTGCCGACGGTGAGCAGCTCGCGCATCCCAGGCGTCGCCGCCGCGACCATCGCGAAGATCCGGCTGCGGATCAGGATGCCGGCGACCGCGCCGGAGGGCAGCTGGTCGCGCAGGTACTCCTCGAGCGCGTCCTGCGGGTCGATCGAGATGTGAAAGAGGCCGGCGGCGAGCTGCACCTCCTCGAACGGCTGCGAGCCGTCGCGGTCGAAGACGCTCGCCACGTCGCCGCGGCGGGCGACCTCGGCGACGATCGTGCGCTTGCCGGCGCGCGCCGCCACGAGGCCGAGCGCGGCGGCTACCGTCGTCTTGCCGACGCCGCCCTTGCCGGTGACGACGACCAGGCGCCGGTCGAGCAGAGCGCTCACGCGGAGGGCGAACGCGTCATCCCTCGCCGTCCCAGTAGTCCAGCGGCTCGACGCGTGCGATCACGCCGACGCCGCGGAACGAGAGCTTGCGCGAGTCCGGATACCAGCAGGTGTCGGCCGGCTCGCGGGTGCCGTAGGCGAGCAGCACGAGCCCCTCGTCGCCGGCTTCGAAGCTGTGCGCGACGCCCGTCGCGGGCGGGCGCGCGACCACCGTCCCGGGCGTGACGCGCTCGCGCTCGTCGCCGAGCAGCAGGACGCCGTCACCGTTGAGGACGACGAAGATCTCGTCGTCGTGCGAGTGGCAGTGGCGCACGGACGAGCGCCGGCGCGGCGCGACCGTGACGTGCTGCAGGCCGCTCAGGCGCGAGCCCGCCGCGCGGCCGAGATCGCGGCGCGTGCGGTGGACGGGCCCGCGGTCCTGCACCGACGGCTCGACGCCGTCGAACGCGACGATCGTCCGCGGGCGATCCGCGAGCGGCACGGGCTCGGCGACCGGCGGCTCGGCGTCGAACGGATGCGGCGCGTCCAGCGGCAGCCAGCGCGAGCCGGCCCACGTCATCCCGCTCCGCGGCAGCAGCGTCAGCCCGGTCGGCGAGCCGCTCGCGAACGCGAGCACCTCGAGCGGCTCGTCATGGCCGGCGAACAGCGTGTGCGCCTCGCGGCCGGCGCGGTGGACGAGGAAGTCCCCCTCCACGATCTCGTGCGCCGCATCGTCCTGCCAGCTGAATCCGCGGCCGCGCAGGACGAAGAACAGCTCCTCCGAGTCGACGTGCACGTGCAGCGGCATCGACCGCGCACCCGCCGGGATCCGGTAGCGGCTGAGGGTCGCGCCGGACGTGCCGCGAGCGCGCGCCAGCCGCTGGCGCCCGAACCGCAGCTCGCCGTGCTCGTGCGCGCTCCACGGCACGTCGTCCCAATGGCTGATCATCCGACCCGCATGCTAGTTACGCGCGGTGAAGGAATAGCCCTTGCGCGTGCGAATAAGGCCCCGTGTCCGGTTTCCATAGCTCCGACGAGTCCAAGCAGGCTCGCATCATCGCCTTCGCCAACCAGAAGGGCGGAGTGGCGAAGACGACGACCACCCTCAACCTCGCCGCCGTGTTCGCCGAGCAGGGCCACCGCGTGCTGTGCGTCGACATGGATCCGCAGGGCAACCTCACGATGTCGCAGGGCATCGATCCGGACACGCTCGAGTTGTCGATGTACGACGTGCTCGTGCACCACATCCCGATCAAGCAGGTCATCCGCAAGCGCGAGATCGACGTCGCCTGCGCATCGATCGACCTCGCCGGAGCCGAGATCGCGATGTCCACGCAGATCGGCCGCGAGCGCTCGCTGGCCAAGGCGCTGGGCGCCGTCAGGGACGACTACGACTTCGTCTGCATCGACACGCCGCCGTCGCTCGGGCTGCTCACGATCAACGCGCTGACGGCCGCCCACAAGGTGATCGTCCCCGTCCAATGCGAGTATCTGTCGATGCGGGGGCTGATCCAGCTGCAGAACACGCTCCAGATGATCCGGGAGAACCTCAACCCGGACGTCGAGATCGAAGGGATCCTCCCGACGCTCATGGACACGCGGACGATCCACGCCAAGGAGGCGATCGAGATCCTCGAGGAGAACTTCGGCGACCGGGTGTTCGCGTCGCGCATCCGCAAGACCGTGCGGTTTGCGGAAGCCCCCGTGAAGGGGATGTCGGTTCTGAAGTACGACCCGGACGGCAAGGCCGCCCAGTCCTATCGCGACCTCGCGAAGGAGGTTCTCTCTCATGGCATCCGGTAAGCGCGCGAGCATGAGGGAGGGGCCGCTGGCCGCGCTCTTCCGCAAGACGGAGGAGGACGCCAGGCAGGCCGAGCCCGAGCGCGACGAGGTCGCCGCCGCCGGCGGCGCCGCCGCAGATCCGCCCAAGCGCGCCCCCGAGCCGACGCCGATCGAGGAGATCCCGCCGCGCGAGGCGCCCCACCCGTCGCTCGCCGGTCCGTCCGCGCCGATCGAGGACGAGCAGCCGCGCATCCCGTCGCCGCAGGACCGCCTGCGCTCGGCCTTCTCCTCCGAGCTGCCCGAGAACCTCATGGAGCGCCCGGAGCCCGCCACCCCGGCTGCCGAGCGCATCCGCCAGGCGCACCCCGAGCCCGCCGACCCCTTCGCCCGCGGCGAGACGGGCGACCACGCCGTCGCGTTCGGGCAGGCCAAGCCGGTGGGCCAGCCCCTCATCCGCGTCGTCGGCGTCGGCGGCGGCGGCTCGAACGCCGTCAACCGCATGGTCGAGGCGCAGGTGCGCGGCGTCGAGTTCGTCGCGATCAACACCGACCTGCAGTCCCTTCAGGACTCGCTTGCGGACGTCACGCTGCACATCGGCTCGACGCTCACGCGCGGGCTCGGGTCGGGCTCCAACCCCGATCTCGGGCGCGCCGCCGCGATGGAGGAGTACGACCGCATCAAGGCGCTGCTGAAGGGCTCGGACATGATCTTCATCGCCGCCGGGGCGGGCGGCGGGACCGGCACGGGCGCCGCGCCGATCGTCGCGCGAATCGCCTGCGAGGTCGGCGCGCTGACCGTCGGCATCGTCACCAAGCCATTCGGCTTCGAGGGCTCGCGCCGGCGCGAGCAGGCCGAGCTGGGCATCCAGGCGCTGAAGGACGAGGTCGACACGCTCATCGTCGTGCCGAACAACCGCCTGCTCTCGGTGCTCGACAAGCAGACGTCGATGGTCGAGGCGTTCCGCGTCGCCGACGACGTGCTGCGCCAGGGCGTCCAGGGCATCTCCGACCTCGTGACGCTGCCCGGCGTGATCAACCTCGACTTCGCCGACGTGCGCACGATCATGGCCGATGCGGGCAACGCGCTGCTCGGGATCGGCATGGGGACCGGCGAGGACCGCGCCGTCGACGCGGCGAAGAAGGCCGTCGAGTCGCCGCTGCTGGAGACGAGCATGGAGGGCGCTCACTCCATCCTGCTGTCGATCACCGGCGGCCGCGACCTCTCGCTGTGGGAGATCAACGAGGCCGCCAAGGCCGTCTCCGAGGCCGCCCACCCGGAGGCCAACATCATCTTCGGCGCGATGGTCGACGACGACCTCGACGACCAGGTCTGGGTCACGGTCGTCGCCACGCGCTACGGCGGCCAGGCGGCGCCGGCGCGCCTGGAGGAGCCGCGCGGCGAGCCGCGCGTCACGCGCGGCACCGCGAGCCGCCCGCAGCCGATCAACCGCGTCCGCGAGCAGGAGCGCCGGCGCGACCGCGAGCGCGACCTCGAGGAGCGCTACCGGCGCCCGCCGGCGCCCGCGCCCGCACCGGAGCCGGCTCCGGCCGGCGCGCGCCGCGGCGGCCTCGGCGTCACCGAGCTAGACGTGCCGGAGTTCATGCCGCGCCGGTTCTGAGGCACGCCTGGCCGCCGGCTGCGCGGCGCGTGGGTGGTCGCGCGAGCCCCCGCTAGCCTCGTGCCGTGAACGAGAGCGCGCACGGGATCGTCGCCGCCGGCCATCCGCTCACGGCGCAGGCCGGTGCGCGCGTGCTGCGCGAGGGCGGCAACGCCGTCGACGCGGCGGTCGCCGCGATGCTGACGTCATGGGTCGCCGAGCCGCTGCTGACCGGCCCCGGCGCCGGCGGATACATGCTCGTCGCCGAGCCCGGCGACGAGCATGTATCCGCCGGCGCCGGGGCCGGTCAGCAGCGGCTCGGCGACCCATGACGTCAGCATCGCGGCGACCGCCGCGTCGACGGCGTTGCCGCCCTCGCGCAGCACGCGCGCACCGGCCT
>DATMJM010000132.1:0-3675 GCA_035553935.1 Solirubrobacteraceae bacterium | reverse complement strand
ACCTGGCAAAGCGCGTCTTGTCGATCATCCCTGAGTCCAATCGAACGGATCGTTCAGCGGCGTGGGAGTTGCTCATGCGCGCGTGCGTCGCGACTGGAGACATCGATGGCGCCGAACGCGCGCTCGCCGAGCTTCGGCCGGTTGCCGAGGCCATGGCAACCGATCAGATGCTGGCCGCAGTGAGCCTGGGTGAAGGCATCATCGCCGCGGCACGCGGGCGCCACGACCTCGCCCGCCGGCCACTGGAACGCGCCGTCGAGCTCTACTTCCGCTGCGGCGCGCCGTTCGAGACGGCCGCTGCCAGGATCGAGCTGGCCGAGAGCCTGACCGCGCTCGATCGCCACGACGAGGCGGACGTCCATCTCCAGCGAGCGCGGGAGGTGCTCGCACGGCTGGGGGCGACCGGGATCCTCGCGACGCTGCAAGCCGCGCGCCGCGATTCGGACGGGCTGAGCCCGCGCGAGCGCGAGGTGCTCGAACTGGTCGCCGAGGGACTCAGCAATCGGGAGATCGCCCGGAGGCTCGTACTGAGCGAGCACACCGTGCATCGCCATGTCGCCAACCTCCTCAACAAGCTCGGCGTGTCCTCGCGCGCCGCTGCTGTCGCGCGGGTTGCACGCCACGGCCGCTGACTGGCCCGAATGGGCCACGCAGCATCGGCGCTCGAGTGACCCGTCCAGGGGAAGTCGACGCGTGTCCGCATACGTACCGTGCTTCGCCATGACCACGGCACGGATCACTGCAACGCTCAGACACGCGCTGGAGACGAGCGATTTCGCCGCATGGCGTGAGTGCCTGGCACCAGATGCGGTTCTGAGCGCCACGGTCTGCGGCCGGCGCTTCCACGGCACCGGCCCGGAGCAGATCGTTGCAACGCACGGGTCGATGTATCCGCGTCCGAGCGCCATCTTCGAATGGTGCGAGACGCCGGCGGCTGGCGGAGTGGTGGTCAAGTTCGCGCAGCGTCGAGGGGACGGCGCGGATCGCCGCTACGCGGTAGAGCTTGCGATCGAAGCGGGGCGAGTCGCCGCGGAGGTCGTACACAGCGGCACGCTGCCCGTGCCAACGCGATAGGAGAACCCAATGAGCGAGAACGGCAAGGTCGTCATCAACCTGACCACTGGACATGAGGACGCCGACAAGGTCACGGTCGCGTTCCTCGTCGCCACGGCCGCCGTGGCGAAGGGCAAGGACGTCGTGATGTTCCTGACCAAGGAAGCCGTGCGGATCGCGCTTCCCGGCTATGCGGAGGCAGTGGAGGTCGCGGGCGCGCCGCCCGTGCAGCGTCTCTTCGAGCAGTACGCCGAAGGCGGAGGGGAGCTCTTCGTCTGCCCGATCTGCTTCGAAGCCCGCCGCCTCGACGACGCGGAACTCGCCGCGAACGCGAAGCTGGCCGGCGCTACGCCGCTTTGGGATTGGATCGGTGAGGGCGCGACCGTGTTCAGCTATTGACCCTGGGCGCGGTGCCGCATCGGCGCCGGCTGCAAGCGACAGGGCTTCTCGACGCTCGACGAGGATGTAGTCCGATGCCGGAGTCCGGGGAGCGGGCGCTGGCCGGCGATCCGAGGCCGCGAGGACGAGCGGCCGCGAAGGTGGGCGCGAAATACATGCATGCCGTGCTAAACGCGCCCACCTTCAGTCCGCATGCGACCGAAGAGGGGCACGAAGCGTTAGAAGCGGCACGTCGACTCAAGCCGCCCAGCAGATCGCAAGACGACACCGGTCGAAGGCCCCCGCGCGTGGACCGTCCGGAACGCGCCGGGGCCGCGGTGGCGATCGCATCCGCCGATATGCCGAGTCGCCCGTTGGTTGAAAAGTGGCGGCTCGCGAGGGATCCTTCGTAGCTCTTCAGCACCCGATGGCGCCTGTCATGGGACAGCTGCGTGGCTTTCTTGAATTCGCGCGTGCGCCGACGCCACAGCGCGACCCGCAAAAGCGCGTCGGCGACTACGACGAGGTCTACGAGATCCCGTCGGCGGCGCACGCGCGCCAGGAGGGTGCACGCTGCATGGACTGCGGGATCCCGTTCTGCCACGAGGGCTGCCCGTTGGGCAACCTGATTCCCGACTGGAACGACCTCGTCTACCGCGACGACTGGCACGCGGCGATCGACGCACTGCATGCGACCAACGACTTCCCGGAGTTCACGGGTCGCGTCTGCCCCGCGCCGTGCGAGCCCGCCTGCGTGCTGGCGATCAACGATGATCCTGTGGCGATCAAGCAGATCGAGGTCGCGATCGCGGAGCGGGCGTGGGAAGAGGGTTGGGTGCAGCCGCATCCGCCGCAGACGCGGAGCGGGCAGAAGGTGGCGGTTGTGGGCTCCGGACCGGCCGGTCTCGCGGTCGCCGCGCAGCTCAACAACCGCGGTCACGAGCTGACCGTATTCGAGCGCGACGAGGAGCCGGGTGGGCTGCTGCGCTACGGGATTCCGGATTTCAAGCTCGAGAAGTGGGTGGTCGACCGGCGGGTGATGCTGCTGGAGCGTGAGGGCGTGCATTTCCGTTGCGGCGTGCATGCCGGCGTGGATCCGACTGGCGAGGATCTGCTGAGCACCTTCGACGCCGTCGTCCTGGCCATCGGCACACGCGTGCCGCGCGATCTGGAGCTCCCGGGCCGTGAGCTCGAGGGCGTGCACTTCGCGATGGACTACCTCTACCAGTGCAACCGGGCCGTTGCCGCCGAGCAGGGACGTCATGCGTGGTGCGACGAGCGTCCGATCGCTGCGAGCGGCTGCGACGCGGTGGTGATCGGCGGCGGCGACACGGCGATGGACTGCATCGCCAACCTGCACCGCCACCGCGCGCGCAGCGTGACGTTGCTGGACACCTATCCCGAGCCCGTCGGTCCGGCCGCGCGAGACATCGTGCCGTGGCCGGCGGCGCCAAGGCGGCTGCCCAGCACCTACGCGCTGGACGAGGGCGGCACGCGCCTCGATCGCCGCACGGCCACCGAGCTGGTCGGCGCCGATGGCCACGTCAGCGCGGTGCGCGCCAGCCATGTCGGTCCGCCGCCGGACTTCGCTCCGCTGCCGGGCTCCGGCTTTGAGCTTCCAGCTGATCTGGTGCTGATCGCCATCGGCTTCGCGCACCCCGAGCACGACGGACTGGCATCACAGTTCGCCCTTGACTGCGACCGCCGCGGCAACCTTCGCGCGCCGGTCTATGCGACCTCCAAGCCGGGAGTGTTCGCGGCCGGGGACGCACGCCGCGGGCAATCGCTGGTCGTCAGCGCAATAGCCGAAGGGCGCCGCTGCGCGCGCGTCGTAGACGACTACTGCCAGCGTGGCTTGCGCCCGCGACCGCAACCGCAGCACCGTCGAGGTGTGCGACGATCGCGCGGCGACCCGCGGCGCCGGAGCGCCACTCGCGATAGGACTTAGTCGATGTGCGAGCGCGCGCCGAACCGCGCCCTGAACGCGAACGCGGGCGTACAATCGACCACCCACGGTGCTGCCGCTGCCGCTCACGAACGGCGGCGGCGACCTGTCACGCGAGTTCGCGTATGCGCTCGCGCAGCTCGCTGACCCGGGCTCCAGCTCGTGCCGCGGATGAAGCCGTTGCGGCCGAACCTCACGGCCGCGATCCTGACGCCGTGAAGCGCCGAAGCGGCCCGCTCGGATGCGCGGGTGGCGCGACCGCAGGCCATGTGCTCCAATCCCCAGCCGATGCCTGTGCC
>DATMJM010000131.1:0-2063 GCA_035553935.1 Solirubrobacteraceae bacterium | reverse complement strand
ACGCGAACGTCCACCGCGGGATCTACGAGCTGAGCGAGGACGCCACGGCGCGGTTCGAGGCCGCGCGCCGGCGGCTGGCCGCGTTCATCGGTGCTCCATCTCGGTCGACAGGAGCAGGTCGCCGGGGCCCAGATGCGTGCGGCCCCAGCTGTACGCCACGAGGTTGATCGCCTCGGTGGCGTTGCGCACGAACACGACCTCGCGATCCGACGGCGCACCGATGAACGCGGCCAGCCGCCGGCGCGCGGCCTCGAACCGCGCCGTGGCGTCCTCGCTCAGCTCGTAGATCCCGCGGTGGACGTTCGCGTAGTGGTGCCCGTACGCGTCGGCGAGCGCCTCGATGACGGCGCGCGGCTTCGGCGCCGAGGCCGCGGAGTCGAGGAACGACAGCGGACGCCCGGACCGATGAGGCCGGTCGAAGACCGGGAAGTCGGTGCGCAGCGCGGCGCCGTCGAAGACGCCTGGCGGAGCCTGCTCGACGGCCATGGGTGCTGCTCCGATGCTCAGTGCGAGGTCACCGGCTCCGCGGCCGAGGCCTCGTCGCCGACGCCGGCCGGAAGGCCGACCTGCTCACGCACCCACTCGTAGCCGTTCGCCTCGAGCTGATGGGACAGCTCTTCGCCGCCCGACATGACGACGCGCCCGTCGAGGAGGACGTGGACGAATTGGGGCTTCACGTAGTTGAGCATGCGCTGGTAGTGGGTGATCATCAGCACGCCCATCTCCGGCGACAGCGTCGCGTTGATCCCGTCGGCCACGTTCTTCAGCGCGTCGATGTCCAGGCCGGAGTCGGTCTCGTCGAGGATCGCCATCTGCGGTCCCACGACGGCCATCTGGAGCATCTCGAGCCGCTTCTTCTCGCCGCCCGAGAAGCCCTCGTTGACGTAGCGGGTCGCGAACGAGGGATCCATCCGCAGCAGCGCCATCTTCTCCTCCATCAGCTTCCGAAACTTGGCGAGCGGGATCCCGGTGTACTTCACCGACTTCTCGCCGGTCTCGTCCGCGGGCTTCGGGTGGTGGATGGCGTTGTAGATGTTGCGGAGGAAGCTGGCCACCGTCACGCCGGGAATGGCGCTCGGATACTGGAAGGCCAGGAACAGGCCGAGCTGAGCCCGCTTGTCCGGCGTGAGCGCGAGGATGTCCTGGCCGCGCCAGGTGACCGTGCCGGTATCGACGGCGTAGTCGGGATGCCCCATGAGCGTGTAGGCCAGGCTCGTCTTGCCCGAACCGTTCGGCCCCATCAGGGCGTGGACCTCGCCCTGACGGACCGTCAGGTCGAGCCCCTTGAGGATCTTCTTCCCCGCGATGCTCACTTCGAGCCCGGAGATGACGAGTTCGTCGGTCATGCGTTCCTTGCTTGCTGCTGCGTTGGCTGGGATGGCTGGGATGGCTGCGAATGGGCCGATGCGTGCGCCGCCGCGTTCCGGCGGCGCACCTGCGGCGGGTAGGGCGGGCCGCCGGCGGTGGCCGCCACCTCGGCGAGATTCGTCGCGCCGAGGGAGCGCGACAACGACTCGTACACCCGCTGGAAGATCTCGTGGACGCTGCACGGCTGGGGTCGGTCGCAGTGCTCGAGATCATCGGCACCCGCGCACGGCATCTCGAGCAGCGGCCCGTCGAGCGCTCGAATCGCGTCGGCCATGGGAATTTCGTCGGCCGGGCGCGCCAGCCGATACCCGCCGGACTGGCCGCGCGTCGACGTCACGAGGCCGGCGCGCCGCAGGTCGCCGACGAGCTGCTCGAGATAGGCGTGCGGCAGCTTCTCGCGCCGTGCGATCTCGGCCAGCGAGAGGCACGCGCCGTCATCGGTCCGCGCCAGCGTGACGAGGACCCGGATGCCGTACTCGGTGCGCGTGCTGATCTTCATCGGTCTAGTCCAGCCTGACCCGGACCTCGTCGCCTTCGACGAAGGTCTCGTAGGCGGTCACGGGGCGAACGGCCGGCAGCGCGAGCACCCGCCCGGTGAACAGGTCGAACCGGGCGCCGTGGCGCGGGCACTCGACGCCGGTGTCGTCCAGCTCACCCTCGCCGAGCGTTCCACCGTCGTGGGTGCAGACGTTGTC
>DATMJM010000130.1:0-2993 GCA_035553935.1 Solirubrobacteraceae bacterium | reverse complement strand
GGTTAAAGGTGCCAATCCTCCTCCCGCAGCGGCATGAGATCGGCGGAGCCGGTGGTGGCTCTTTCACCATCGTTGCGCCCGCACTATTTTTGTACTTTCGCCCCTGTTCCGGAATCTGTAGCGTTGCGCGAGGCAACGGCTTTTCGTCAAGGGGAGGTCGACATGAAGCGAGTGACTGCATGCGTGGCGACGATGGCTGTGATGGGCGTCGCCGCCCTGGCAGGAGGTGCCTCACCGGTGACTGCGGCACAAAAGCCGACGCCGAACGGGCTTTGTGGAGCCAAGAACATGGTGAATGAGAACGCGCTCCCTCACATGATGATGGCGATGACCTACCACACCAACGAGAACGGCGACATCGGAATGTTCCGCGCGGTGGCTGTCTCTGCCTGCTGACAGCCGTCGGGCCGAAGCGCGGGCCGCGAGCACCTGAAGCGGCCCGCGCCAGCCGTTTTTGCCCGGCGCGGTGGCGGCGTGTCCGTCAGGCGCGTTCAAGGAAACGCCGCTTAGCGCTTCTCGTAGATCGACTCGGCGGCTGGGGCGATCGTCAGAAGCGCGTGCGGGTTGATCCACACGGCGTCGTTGTCCGTGTCGACCTTCAACAGCGTGCCGTCGCTCCTCGATGCGTCGAAGCGGTCGGCCAGCGATTGCGGGTCTTCGTCGGTGCCGATCTTGTCGCCGTTCTGCAGCTTCACGAGGGAGGGCATATCGCTACGCGGCCTCATCGAGCTGCTGCGCAATCGCCGGCTCGCGGCGGATGATCCGGCCGTCCTCGTCGACGGAGATGCGCTCGTTGCGGGACGTATGGGCGATCGGCAGGCCGGCGCCGACGTCGAGCGCCTGCTCGGGCGTCAGCTCGATCTCGCGGATCGTGCCGTCGCTGCTGGTGCTGTGGAGGGTGTAGCTCATGCGCGCAGGCTACGCCCAGCGCCGGATTGTGCCTGCGTTCGTGAAGAGGCGCCGACCAGAATCGAACTGGTGTGAACGGCTTTGCAGGCCGCTGCGTAGCCACTCCGCCACGGCGCCGGGAGAGACGCTGCAAGGGTACCGCGCGCCGCCGCCGTGCCGCGCGGGCCGGGCCGAGCCGCGCCGTCAGGCGTCGCCTCCC
Source organism: Solirubrobacteraceae bacterium (assembly GCA_035553935.1). Classification (GTDB taxonomy): domain Bacteria; phylum Actinomycetota; class Thermoleophilia; order Solirubrobacterales; family Solirubrobacteraceae; genus CADCVQ01. The sequence continues at coordinate 1,885 of DATMJM010000130.1, read as the reverse complement.
TCCTCGGCCAGCCGCATGGCCTCGCGTGCGAGCAGGCCGAGGCGCGCCTCGCGTACGAGCGGCACCTCGCGGCGGCGCTTGCGCACGTTGGCGAGGTTGATCTCGGTGGTCATGATCGACTCCTCGTCGTCGGGCAGCGAGCACACGATCTCGCCCCACGGGTCGACGACGTGCGAGCCGCCCCAGAAGCGCAGGTGCTCGCCCTCGTCGCCGACGCGATTGCAGAAGACGACGTAGCACTGGAACATCCGCGCGTAGAAGACCGTGATGTCGCGCCAGTAGGTCTGCGAGTCGTAGCGCTCCGGGAAGCGGCTCTGCGAGGAGTTCGTCGGCACGATCAGCACGCGCGCGCCGTCCTGCACCGCGAGGAAAGCGAGGTGCGGTTGCCAAGCGTCGTTGCAGATGAGCGTCGCCATACGGCCGTGGCGGGTGTCGTAGGCCCGCATCGACTGGCCGGGGGAGAAGTGCTTGCGCTCCTCGAAGACGTCGTACGTCGGCAGGTAGAGCTTGCGGTGCGAGTGGACGAGCCCATTGGCGTCGTAGTAGGCGGCCGAGTTGTAGTTGTGCACGCCCAGCCCGTCCTCGTAGAGCCCGATCAGGACGTCCGCATGGGTGATCGCCCCGAGCTTCGTCAGCCGCTCGTCGTCGGCCGACAGCGAGACGTCCTCGTCGACGCGGCCCAGCGCGTAGCCCGTCAGAAACAGCTCCGGAAAGACCACGAGATCACTGCGGGCGGCGGCCGCCTGCCGCACGATCTGCGCCGCGCTCGCGAGGTTGGCGTCGAGGTCGCCGAGCTCGCTTGCGACCTGTGCGAGGGTGATCCGCATCCTGAGCCGAGCCTATCTGCGCGGCGCGTGACGCCGCGCGTGCGTTGATATCCTCGCCTTCTCCCAGGGCGATTAGCTCAGCTGGGAGAGCGCCGCCTCGACAAGGCGGAGGTCACTGGTTCGAGCCCAGTATCGCCCACTTGGAAGGCCCTGCTCAGCGGGGTCTTCCTGCTGTCGGGGCTCAATTTCGGGGCTCAATCTTCGGCGCGGTGGTGTGCGCGCTTCGAGCTAGCTCCCGTGTGCCGTATGACGCCCCAGTGCCGGGATCCGATTCGGACGGGTCTATCGGGACGAGCGCAAGCCTACGGCGGCTCGGACAGTCACATGCCTGGTCGCCGTCCGGTCGACGACCCTCTAGGGCGGTCGACTAGCAAGGGCACCAGCATTGCTCACAGATGCTGACCGCCGCTGCTGCCCTGGCATGTCGTTGTCGTCCGTCATCCAGTCAGCCACGCCTGAGCGAGCCGGGCGAGGCTATGGGTACTCCCGAGGTCGCCCGCGACCGGCGCTACTTCCCGACGAGGCGGCGCGGAGGCTTTGGTTCTTGCGCCACCCGTAGCGAGTGCGACCCGGCGGCTTGTAGATCGAGAGGATCGCGGCGGCGAGAAGCAGCATGAGCGCGGCGCCGGCGTGCAGCACCGGTGACGAGCTGCGGATGGCGCTGAGCTCGGTAGCAGACCCGGCGGTGTTCGCGAGCGCACCGAGGGTCTGCATGTAGATCAGCAGCACGAACGTGGCGACCAGGTTGATCACGAGCTTGGTCACGACCCAGTAATGCTGGAGCAGCCCCCAACTACTGGCCAGCGAGATCGTCAAGCCCGACAGCAGCGAGGCCAGGCTGAGCGGCACGAGCGCGTACCAGCCCATGACTTCCAGCGCCGGGTAGACGGCGCGAACGGTCTGAACGTCTTGACTGGCAATGCCCGCAACCGCAAGTACCAGCGTCGCTGCGACCGCGCCCAGCCAACCGACGGACGCGACCACATGTGCCGTCAGCGTGAGCTTGCGTCCGCGCGCGGACGCAAGCTCACGCTGACGGCACATGTGGTCGCGTCCGT
>DATMJM010000129.1:0-4762 GCA_035553935.1 Solirubrobacteraceae bacterium | reverse complement strand
CATCCACGTCAGCCCGCAGGTGCCTCGGCGGACCGTCGCCGGCGCCGTCAAGCACGTGCGCTGGACGAAGCGGCTGCTGCGCGAGGTGCGCCCGCACGTCGTGCACGCGCACTGGATCCCCGGCTTTGCGTTCTTCGCCGCCGCGGCGAAGGCGTCGCCGCTCGTGGTGATGGCGTGGGGCTCGGACGTCCTGCGCGCCAATCGCCGGCAGCTTGCCGCCGCCCGCTACACGCTGCGGCGCGCCGACCTCGCCATGTCGGACTCGGCCGCCCTGATCGCGCGGCTGGAGGAGCTGGGCGCGCCGCCCGACCGGACGTTCCTCATCAACTGGGGGGTCGCGCTCGACGTCTTCACGCCAGCGGCCGACGGACGTGCGGCGGCCCGCGCACGGCTCAGGCTCGACGAGGGGCCGACGATCCTGTCGCCCCGCTCGCTGTCGCCGGTGTACAACATCCCGACGATCGTCGAGGCGTTCGCGCGCCTCGGGCGCGTGCACGAGGATCTGCGCCTCGTCGTCAAGCACATGGACGTCGCCGTCCGCGAGCTCGGGGAGCTGCCGCACCCCGAACGCGTGCGGCTCATCCAGCACGTGCCCTACGAGCAGATGCCGGACTTCTACCGCGCCGCCGACGTATGCGTGTCGATCGCCTCGTCGGACTCCTCGCCCCGCTCGGCGTGGGAGGCGATGGCCTGCGGCACGCCGCTCGTGGTCTCCGATCTCCCGTGGGTCCACGAGCTCATCGAGCACGAGCGCCACGCGCTCGTCGTGCCGATCGACAGCGACGCGGTCGCGGACGCGGTGCAGCGGATCCTCGGCGAGCCGGATCTCGCGGCGATGCTCGCGGCCAACGGGCGCGCGCTCGTCGAGCGCCACCGCGACCGGAGCGTGGAGATGCAGCGCCTGAGCAGCGTCTACAGCGGGCTCGCCGGCGGCGTCTCCTGACGGACGGCGCGGCTACCCTGGGCGGGATGGAGACTCCTTCGCCGCGGGTCGCCGTGATCGTTCCGTGCTTCAACGATGGGCCGCTCGTGCGGGAGGCCGTCGAGTCGGTGCAGGAGGACGAGCCGGTCGAGATCGTCGTCGTCGACGACTGCTCGACCGACGAGGCCACGCTCGCCGAGCTGCGCCGAGTCGAGCACGAGCTGGGCGTGACGCTCGTGCGCCACGAGTCCAACCGCGGCGTCGCGCATGCCCGCACCACCGGACTGCAACGCTCGCGGGCGCCGTTGGTGTTTCCGCTGGACGCAGACGACCTCGCGATCTCAGGGCGACTCGCGGCGCTCGCCGACCGGCTCGAGGCCGACGAGCGCGCCGGCGTCGTGTTCGGCGACTACCAGGAGTTCGGCGAATCCGATGTCCTGCGGGCCGTCCCGGTGCTGCTCGACCCCTACCGGATCGCGTACACGAACGAGTACCCGATCTCGGCGCTGTTTCGTCGCAGCCTCCTGGACCGCATCGGCGGTTTCTGCCCGGCGGGCTACACCGGCGACAGCTATGAGGACTGGAACGTCTGGATGTCGCTCGCCGAGCACGGCGAGAAGGGCCTGCACGCCGGACCCGGCGTCGCGACGTATCGCCGCCGGCTGCACGGCGAGCGCAAGCTCCAGCGCGCCAGGCGCGAGCACGTCGAGCTCTACCGGCAGCTGCGCGGCGCCCACCCGCGGCTGTTCTCCTCGCTGGGCGTCCACAGGCGCGAGTCGGATCTGCCGGCGATCCGCAAGCTGCTGTACCCCGCCGTCTACGGCGGGCGCCGCCGCTTCGGCTTCGAGGTGCGGGTCAAGAAGATCCTCGACCGCCTCGGCGTCTGGACGCTGCGCCGCTGACGGCGCCTCAGGCGGGCGCTGCGGGCGCTCGCCGTGCGACGACGCGGCGCAGCACGGCGAAGTCCTCCGAGAACGCCAGCGCCTCGATCGTCAGGACGGCGCTGACGTAGACGGCGAGCCCGAGCGCCCCCGCGAAGATCAGCGGCAGGTTCGTCGCGAGGATCACGACCGCCATCGCGGCGCCGCCCAGCAGCGGGCTGAGGAACGCCCGCGCGAGGCTGATCGGCGCCGTGACGCTCGCGACCGCGGAGATCGTCAGCGCGAGCATCAGCAGCGCCGAGAACGCCGCCGCGAACGCCACGCCGTCGGCGCCGTAGGAGGGAATGAGCGCGAGGTTGAGCGCGATGTTGACGACGACGACGACGGCCACGACGCGCGTGAAGACGCCCGGGCAGTCGCGTGAGATCAGCAGCGTGCTGGCGAGCGAGTTCGCGCCATAGGCGATCGTCATGACGCCGAGCAGCCGCAGCGGCAGTACCGACGCGGCGTACTCGGGCCCGTACATGAGGTCGACGAGCGGCTCGGCGAGGAGCACGAAGGTCAGGCCGATCGGCATGAGGATCGCGGTGATCGCCTTCAGCCCGAGGGCGTACCCCCGCGCCACCGCGCGATCGTCGCTGCGCCGGGCCAGCCAGGGCAGCGCCGCCGCGCCGAACGCCCACGACAGGAACATCGTCGCCTCGACGAGCCGGAAGGCGGCGCCGTAGACACCGACCTCCTCGTTGCCGTCGGCCCCCGACAGCACGCCGAGCAGCGTGATGTCCAGGCGCAGCACGAGGGTGAACAGCAGCGCCGCCACGCCGATCGGAACCCCCGCCTTGATCAGTGCGGGCCACCGCGCGCGGTCGACCCGCCACCGCGGGCGCACGACGAAGCGCCGCAGCACGAGCACGGCGACGGCAAAGCCCGTCAACGCGCCGGCCATGAAGATGATCGACACCGCGACGAGCCCGCCGCCGGAGAGCAGGACGGCGATCCCGACGAGCGCGGTCAAGACGCGCTGGATGACGATCGATATCGAGATGAGCCGCAGCTGCTCGTAGGCCTGGAACACCGAGTGCCAGGTCCGGCCGAGGTTCTCGATCGCGACGCCGATGCCCACGAACAGGACCGCGAGCACCGCCTCGCTCGAATCGACGCTCGTCGCGGCGATGAGCAGGGCGAGCCCGAGCAGCCCGACCGAGGCAACGGCCTTGAGGGTCGCGACGTTGCTGAGGTAGTCGTGAACGCGTGCGTGCTCGCGCGACACCTCGCGCGCCAGCAGATCCTCCATGCCGAAGCCCGACGCCAGCAGCAGGACCGTCGTGAGCGACAGCGCGAACGTGAAGTCGCCGAAGCCGTCGCGGCCGAGCTCGCGTGCCATCACGACGAACAGCGCAAGCGAGGCGAGCTTGCCGATCACCTCGCCGGCCGACCGCCACAGCGCGTTGCGCGCGACGCGGCGGCTGCCGCCGGTGGCGTGCCCGGCGTTGCTCATCCCGCTGCGAGCAGCCGCTCGTACAGCGCGAGCGTCCGCTGTGCGATGCTGTCCCAGGAGTACTTCTCCGCCGCCGCGCGCGCCGCCGCGCGCTGCATCTGCGACCGCAGCTCGGGATCGCCGGTGAGCTCGGTGAGGGCCGCCGCCAGGGCATCGCGCTCGCCCGGCGGGACGAGCCGGGCGACCGCCCCGCCCTCGGCGACCTCCGCGAATCCGCCGACCGAGCTGAGCACGAGCGCCTTGCCGAAGGCCAGCGCGGTGTAGAGAACGCCGGACTGGTCGATCTCGCGGTAGGGCAGCACGACGACGTCGGCGCGTCGGAAGTACGCGGGGATCTCGGACTCCTGCACGAAGCGCGACACGAACCGCACGGTGCCGGGGGCGCGCGCCGCGAGCGCGTGCAGCGGGGCCATGTCCATGCGCGGCATGCCGACGACCCAGAGCTCGGCGTCGGGCACGTCGGCGAATGCGTCGAGCAGCAGATCGACGCCCTTGTACGGCCGGACCAGCCCGAACGACAGGATCACCGGCTTGCGCACGGACGCGAGCTCCGGCGGCAGCGGCTGCTCGTCCGGAAGCCGCGTGAGGTAGTCGAAGGCGCCGTGCTCGATGACGTGCACGCTGTCGGCATCGACGCCGAGCTGCGTGCGCAGGCGCTCCGCGCCGTGCTCGGAGTGCACGATCACCGCGTCCATCTTGTCGAGCAGCCGCGGCATCGCCGCCACGTCGCCGACGCGCGGCGCCGGCGGCACGATGTCGTGGGCGGTCATGACCCGCGGGCGCTTCGCAGGCAGCAGGTGGACGTCGAGGCGCTGGGAGGTGAGCCACTGGTAGTGCACGATGTCGGCGTCGCGCGCGCGGCGCCGGTAGCGCAGCAGGTCGGGCACGTGCTCGGCGCTCTTGACGACGCGGCGCACGCGCTCGACGGCGCCGCCGGGCGGCGTGCTGCGATACTCCCCGCGGAGGCGGTACAGCCGCGCGGAGCGGCGGTAGAAGCGCTCGCTGACGCGATAGCCGGCTCCGCGGGGAACCGGCGCGAACGGGAAGTACGTCGTCACGAGCTCGACATCGGCGCCGCCGCGGGCGAGCGCCGCGCAAAGCGCGTGGTCGTAGGGCGGCGTCCACGCAGGCATGTCGACGATCTGGACGGCGATCGCGCGGCGCAGCGGAGGACGCTCGCGAGCGGCCGGAGCGGGCGCGGGATCGGCGATCATGCCGGCAACGATTGCACGGGCGGCCGGAGATCTGTTCCCGGTCCTTTGGCCAGTTGTGGGGTCCCGGGCGCACGCATACGCTGGGGAGCGCCCGGGAGGCGATCCGGGCTTTGTTCATGGACGTGCATCTCGCTCGGACGCAACCATGCGCGCGCCTTCTCGTGGGCGCTCTCCTCGTCGCGCTGCTGGTCGCCGCGCCAGCGCAGTCGGCGACCAGCAGCGCGACGAGGAGAGCGCCCACGAGAAG
>DATMJM010000128.1:0-4446 GCA_035553935.1 Solirubrobacteraceae bacterium | reverse complement strand
GCTTGATGCTGCTCGGGCACGTCGACACCGTGCATTCGCACGAGGACCATCGCGTGCTGGAGCGCGACGGCGACAAGCTCGTCGGCGCGGGCAGCGTCGACATGAAGGGCGGCGACGTGCTCGCGCTCGGCGTGCTGCGCGAGCTCGCACAGCGCGCGGAGGACTTCGAGCACGTCTCGCTCCTGCTCGTCTGCGACGAGGAGTGGCGCGCCGGCGACTTCGTCCATGCGGCGCGCTTCGCGGGCTGGGACGCCTGCCTGTGCTTCGAGGGGGGCGAGCTCACGCCCGACGGCGACGAGGGGGTCGTCGTGCGGCGCAAGGCGGCCGGCACGCTGCGGGTCTCGGCGCACGGACGCTCCGCGCACTCCGGCTCGGCGCCCGACGCGGGCGCGAACGCGCTGCTGGCGCTGGCGAGCGCCGCGCAGGCGATCGCCGCGCGCCACGACCCCTCCGGCCCGGGTCATCTCACGGCCGTGCCCACCGTCGTGCAGTCCGGCGAGGCGTTCAACGTGGTGCCGGCTTCCGGCCAGCTCTTGTGCGACCTGCGCGCCGACGACCTCGCGACGTTCGACATCGTCCTCTCGGGGCTGCCCGGCAGCGTCGACGGGGTGCGCTTGGAGGGCGACCTGCTGCGCCGCTGGCCCGGCATGGACGCCCGTGAGGTCACCGCGCCGCTGCTGGCGGCGGCCTCCGAGCGTCTCGGGCGCCCGATCGCCGGCACCGCGCGGGGCGGGGCGAGCGACGCGAGCTACATGGCGCCGGTCATCCCGATCACGATCGACGGCCTCGGCCCGCGCGGCGGCGGCGCCCACACGCCGCTCGAGCATGTGCTCGAGCCGTCGCTGCGATCGCGCGCCGAGGTGGCGCTGGCGATCGTCGACGCCGTGCTGTCGTAGCGCCGCCCGGGTCGCGTCCAGGCGTTATGGACACCCGGCGTGCATTCGTCTTGAAGGTTCGCTAGGGTTCCGCCGGTCAGTGACCAGCCGAATCCGCGCCGAGCAATCGGTGGGGAGCGGGGGAACCACTTGAGGCGCGAGCTAAAGCGTCTCGGGGGCGAATCGCCGTCTCGTACGGCATAGCGCTAGCTCTTTCTGCGCGAGCCCGTCAGCTAACCCCGCAGGCACCCGAAGGAGAAGGGGTCGTGCCCGCGTGAAGTCGTTGTTCCGCCTAACGTTGTGTCTCGCGGTCGTCGCGTTGCTTGTACCCGCGGTCGTCGCGTTGCTTGTACCCGTACAGGCACACGCCAAGCGCAGCTACAAACTCGGCGACCGGACCCTGAAGCAGGGCCACAAGGGCAAGGACGTGCGTTCCCTGCAGCGCTACCTGGACCGCACGGGCATCGAGACGGACGCCGACGGCGTGTTCGGCCGCGGCACGAAGCGCTCCGTGCGCACCTTCGAGCGCGCGCAGCGCCGCGAGGTCGACGGTGTCGTGACGAAGTCGGACGTCACGGTGATCAAGGACGTCGCCCGCAACGGCGGCGCCGTAGCGTCGGCCGCCAGCACCGGCGGCGCGCTGCCGAAGAGCCAGAAGCTCCGCGTCCCGAAGCCGCAGCCGCCGCCGCCGCTCGCGCTCGGCCCCGGCATGGTCGCGACCGTCGACGCCAACGGCTTCGCCGTCGCACCCGCTGCGGCTCCGCCCATCGTGCACGCCGTCATCGCCGCCGGCAACAAGATCGCGCACAAGCCCTACATCTACGGCGGCGGTCACGGCCGCTGGGAGGACGCGGGCTACGACTGCTCAGGCTCGGTCTCCTACGCGCTGCACGGTGCGGGCCTGCTCGAGCAGTCGATGCCGTCGGGCGGCTTCATGCGCTGGGGTGACTCGGGACCGGGGCAGTGGATCACGATCTACGCCCACGGCGGCCACATGTACATGGTCGTCGCCGGATTGCGCTTCGACACGAGCGGCCGCACGCGCGCCGGGACGCGTTGGCAGGCCGACATGCGCCCGACGAGCGGCTACGCCGTTCGTCACCCGCCGGGGCTGTGACGTAGACACGCTGAAGGGGGAGTGCCTGCCGCGCGGCCGCCCGCGCGGCAGGTAGCGTGTCCGGGCGGAGTGGGCCACGGATGAGCGCATGGCACCGATGACGCGCCGCACCGCGGGGCTGCTCGCGCTGGCCGTCGCCGCGGTGGTGGCGCCACCCGCCGCGCACGGGCGCGTCGTCCTCGTCGCGACCGGCACCCCGGAGCTGCCGCTGCTCGACGTCTCCACCGATCGCGTCGTCGCGAGGATTGCGCTGCCGGCGGCGGGGCGTGCGGTCGCCGTCACGAACGATGGCAGGCGCGGCTTCGCCGCCGCGGGCTCGACGGTGGTCGTGCTCGACGTCAACGAGCGCGCCGAGGTCGCGCGCCGCTCGCTCGGCCACACCGCGATCCGGGGCCTGGCGGTGGGGCCGAACGGCCGCCGCCTGTATGCCGTCCAGGGCAGCCGCCTGCGCGTCCTGCGCGCCGCATCGCTGCGGCGGATCGGATCGGTCGCGCCCGCTCGCCCGGCGCATCCGTCTTCCGCGCGGAGCGGGAGGGCACCTCGCCCTCTCGCCCGGGCGCTCGCGGCTCGTCGTCGGCGCGCGGCGCGGCGGGCGCAGCGCCGCGCTCGTGGTGCTGCGCGGCAGCCGCGTGCGCCGGCTGTCGGCCGGCGGCGCCGGGCTCGGCACGCCGGCGTGGACGCCGGACGCGGGACGCCTGTTCTTCGCCGACCGCTCGGCCGGCACGGTGTCGCGCGTCAGCCCGATCTCGCGCCATCTGCTCGACAGGCTGCGGCTGCCGGGCTCGGCCCCGATGGGGATCGTCGTGCAGCCGGGCCTCGCGCTGATCCGCGGCACGGACGGCGACGACGGCCTGACGGGCACGCGGGCGCGCGACCGGATCGAGGGCCTCGGGGGTGACGACCTGCTGCGCGGCGGCCGCGACCGCGACGTGCTCGAGGGCGGCCCCGGCGACGACCGCGTGTCGGGCGGGGCGTCCAGCGACCGCATGAGCGGCGGCGAGGGCAACGACTTCCTGCGCGCGGGCACCGGCAACGACGCGATCTTCGGCGGTGCCGGCGACGACGGCGTCGACGGCGGCACGGGCAACGACACGATCGACGGCGAGGACGGCGACGACACGCTCGACGGCGGCGACGGCGACGACACGATCAGGGGCGGCCCCGGCGACGACGAGATCATCGAGCAGGGCTTCGGCAACGACCGCCTGCTGTCCGGCGGCCCCGGGGACGACACGATCCGCGGCGGCCGCGGCTCGGAGCGCCGGATGCTCGGCGACGACGGCAACGACGAGCTGTTCGGCGAGTCGGGCACGGAGGCGATGAGCGGTGGGCGCGGCGACGACACGCTCGACGGCGGTCGCGGCGGTGACAGGATGCTCGGCGACGAGGGCAACGACTCCATGCGCGGCGGGCACGGCAACGACCGCCTCGGCGGCGGGCCGGGGCAGGACCGCCTCGACGGCGGCTCCGGCGCCGACGAGCTCGACGGCGGCGACGACAACGACGAGGTCGTCGGCGGCCCCGGGAGCGACGTCCTGCGCGGCGGCGCCGGCGACGACTCGGTCCGCGCCGCGGACGACAGCGCCGACACCGTCGACTGCGGCGACGGCAGCGACACCGTCTACGTCGAGCAGGACGCGCCGACGCGCGACGCGCTGACCAACTGCGAGCTCGTCGTGCAGGTGCCGCCCGAGACCGCGATGGACGCCGAGCTGCCGTCGATCATCCAGGGCACGCCCGGCGACGACCTCCTGCAGGGCACCGAGGATGACGACTCGATGTTCGGCAAGGCCGGCGACGACCGCCTGTTCGGGCGCGGCGGCGACGACTACGTCGACGGCGAGGACGGCGACGACGAGCTGTACGGCGGGTCGGGCAACGACATCATCCCCGGCCGCGACGGCAACGACGTCATCCACGGCGACGACGGCGACGACCACATCACCGGCGATCGCGGCAACGACCGCATCTTCGGAGACGCCGGCAACGACCAGATCTTCGGCAACCTCGACGGGGACGCGATCGACGGCGGCCCCGGCGACGATCGCATCAACGTCGTCGGCGGCGGCCTGGACATCGTCGCCTGCGGCCCCGGCCGCGACACGGTCTTCGCGTCGGCGGGCGATGTCGTGGCGCTCGATTGCGAGGACGTCCGGCGGTGAGATGATGCGCCGGCGTGTGCATCCACCGAGGAGGAGAGTGAGCCGTGCTGTTCTTCGTGCGCTTCGACATCACCCAGCCGGCGAACGTCAGCAACTCGGAGCTCGTCGCGACATGGATCCGTGAGGCCGAGGCGGCGATCGGCGCGATGGATGCCGGCGCCGTCCCGCACCTGTGGAAGGTCGCCGGCCAGCGCGTCGTGCTCGCGATCATCGACCTGCCGTCGGCGGAGGATCTCGACCGCGCCCTCGGCGGGCTGCCGATCATCCGCGAGATGGGGCCCGGCATGAAGAC
>DATMJM010000127.1:0-4855 GCA_035553935.1 Solirubrobacteraceae bacterium | reverse complement strand
CTCCTTGGCGTCGTACATCGCCAGGTCGGCGCTGACGAGCACGTCCTCGCCGCGGAGGTCGTCGGAGGCCTCGAACATCGCGATGCCGATGCTCGCCGACATCACCCGCCCGCCGGTGCCGGGGACGGCGATCTGCTCGGCGCGCACCGCGTCGAGCAGGTCGCTGGCAACGCCCTGTGCGGTCTGCACCGTCGCCCGCGGCAGCAGGGCGGCGAACTCGTCTCCGCCGAGCCGCGCCAGCACGTCGGTGTCGCGCAGGCGGCTGGCGAGGGCCGTCGCGACGCGCGAGATGAGCTGGTCGCCCGCCTGATGGCCGAGCGTGTCGTTGACGTACTTGAAATGGTCGAGGTCGAGCAGCAGCAGCGCTCCGTCGGAGCCGTAGCGGCGGACGATCTCGGCGTGCGTGTCGAGCTGCTCCACGAAGCTCGCGCGGTTGTGCAGGCCCGTGAGCGGGTCGTGCGTCGCGAGGAAGTGCAGGTTCTCCTCGTAGCGGCGGCGATGCGTGACGTCCTGCACCTGGACGAGGAAGCGCCGGACGACGCCCTCGTCGTCGTTGATCGTCGTCGCCTGCAGCGCGACCCAGATCGCCGCGCCGGTGGCGTGCACGAAGCGCGTCTCCACCTTGTACTGCGCCTGGGCGCCCGACAGCAGGTCGCCGATTGCGTCATGGTCGTAGGACGCTTGGACCGGATGCGTGAGCTCGTCGAACCGCATCCCCGCCAGCTCGCGCGCCGAGCGCCCGGTCAGATCGCTCAGCGCCGCGTTCACCCGCACGATCCGCCCGCAGGAGTCCGTCAGCGCCATCCCGATCGGCGAGCCGTCGAACGCCCCGCGGAAGAGCTCCTCCGTCGTCGCGAGCTCCGTCAGCGCGATCTTGCGCGCCGTGATGTCGCGGATGGCGCTTGAGACCATCGTGCCCTCGTCGGTCTCGATCGGGCTGAGGCTGATCTCGACCGGGAACTCGATGCCGTCCTTGCGCAGCCCGTAGAGCTCCAGGTCGCCGCCCATCGGGCGCGCGACGGCGTCGCGCAGGTAGTCCTTGTGGTGGTGGTGGTGCTGGGCGCGGTAGCGCTGCGGGATGAGCACGGAGATGCCCTGGCCGATGAGCTCCTCGCGCCGGTAGGCGAACAGCTTCTCGGCCTGCGCGTTGACGAGCGCGATCTTGCCCTGGCTGTCGACGATCACCATGGCGTCCGGCGCTGCCTCCAGCAGGGCGCGGAACTTGTGCTCCGAGCCCCATAGCAGCCGGTCGCCGCGCATGAGCCGGCGGACGAGCCGGAAGTACGCGCTGCGCGTGCGGTACACGATCCAGCGCGGGATCGCGCCGAGCGTGATCACGCGCGCTCGCTCGCGCGCCGCGGCTCGGTCGCGTCGGCGCGCGACGCCGCGCCCGGGCGGCTCATGCCCTCCTCGTCTGTGCATGCTCAGGGCCACCCCATGCGTCGATCTGACATCTCGGACGTCTGGCGCACGTATCGGCAGCCGGCGGCGGAACCTTCAGCGGCGCAGGCGCGGCGGGGCGCCAGGTCGCGATGCAGCCGGCCCTACGCGCTTGCCGCCTTCACGTCGGCGCGCGTCAGCGCCATCAGGGCGTCGCGATCCGGGGCGGCGCCGGGCGCCAGCAGCCGCTCGGCCTGATGGGCGACGACGTCGTCGAAGAGGTTGCGCACCGTCCGCGCGTTGCCGAAGTAGCGGTCGCGTGCGGCGTGCAGGCGCTCCATCGTGCGCTGCAGCTCCTCGCGCGCATCCGGCGTCAGCACGTAATCCGCGGCGGCGGCGAACCTCTCGAAGATCTGCACGAGCTCGACCGGCCCGTAGTCGTCGAAGTGGATCGTCTCGCCGAAGCGGCTGCGAAAGCCGGAGTTGGAGGCCAGAAACTCCGACATCTCGTGCGGGTACCCCGCGACGATCACCGCGAGCCGGTCGCGGTCGTCCTCCATGCGCTTGAGCAGCTCGACGACCGCCTCCGGCCCGAAGTCGCCCTGACTGCCCGGCCGCACGAGGCCGTACGCCTCGTCGAGGAACAGCACGCCGTCGAGCGCGCGGTCGACGACGGCGTTGGTCTTCGTCGCGGTCTGGCCGACGTAGCCGGAGACGAGGTCCTCGCGGGTGACCTCGACGACGTGGTCGCCGGCGAGCAGGCCGAGGCTCTTGTACAGACGGCCGAACAGACGCGCGACCGTCGTCTTGCCGGTGCCCGCGCCGCCCTCGAAGACGAGGTGCAGCGAGACCTGCACGGTCTTCAGGCCGACCTGCCTGCGCAGCGAGGCGATCCGCAGCAGCTCGGCCAGTCGCCGCACCTCGGCCTTGACCGCGGCCAGCCCGACGAGCGCGTCGAGCTCCGCCAGCACCGCGTCGAACGCCGGCTCGTCGAAGCGCAGGGACGCGCGGTCGGGCGGTGGCGGCGGTCCCGTCGAGGCCTGCCGCGCGGCGCCGGGATCCGCGGCCGCCGGGCGCAGCTCGGCGAGCCCCTCGCGGGCCGCGGCCGCGACCTTCTCGCGGCCGTCGACGGGAGCGCGCTCGGCGGCGGTGATCGCGGCGCGCAGGCTGGCCTCGGCGTCCGCCCGGCGCCCGAGCCGGCGCAGCGACTCGGCGCGGGCGACGTATACGTAGGCAACCGGCAAAAACGCCTGCCCGAACGCGGCGGCGAGCGCGACCGCCTCGTCGAACGCCGCCAGCGCGCGATCGTCGGCGCCCTGGCGCGAGCGGGCGATGCCGAGCCGCTGGTGCAGGTCGAACAGCTGGCGCCCGCCAGCGGCGCCGGCGCCGCGCAGCGCAGCGATCGCGGCCCCGAACGCCTGCTCGGCGGAGGCGTAGTCGCCCTGGGTCATCGCGCGCTCGCCGCGCTGTGCATGCAGCCTGGCGACGAGCTCGGGCGGCGAGCCGAGCCGCTCGAGTGTCTCGCGCGCCAGGCGCTCGAGCCCCTCGGCGCCCGGGAAGTCGCCGGCGCGCACGCGCTCGGCGGCGTGACGCAGGTACGACTCGAAGCGCTCGGACATCGCGCGAACGCTAGCCTGCTGGCCATGGATGCAAAGCGCGTGGCACGCGGCGCGGGCACGACGCTCGGCGTCGTCGCAGCCGCAGCCGCCGCGCGACGGGCGTGGCGCTCGCCCCCCGTCCACCTGGCCCGCATGAGCGGGACCTCGATCAGCGGACCGGACGCCGTCGGCTGGGTCACCGACTTCCTGAGCGCCGCCTACTACGCGCGGCGCCCCGAGCTGCGCGACGTGGAGGACCTGCGGCTCGCCTTCGCGATCCTCACGACGCGCTGGCACCAGCTCGGCCACCGGCGCCTGCGCGCGCCCGACGTCATCGCCTTCCACCGCGCGTTCTTCCGCGAGCGGATCATCGACTCCGCGAACACCCCGCGCGGCACGATGGACCGCGAGCAGCTGTTCGCCGGCGCCGGGCGCCTCATCGGCCCCTGGTTCGAGGACGCCTACCTCGACGACGAGCGGCGCGCCCACGGGATCGTCTTCGAGAACGCGGCCGCGCGCGACGCCTACAAGCCCGAGTACCGCCTGCGCCATGCCAAGCTCGGAGCGCCAACGCCGCCGCAGCGCCCGCGCCAGGAGCAGGTCTGGCACACGTACAACCCGGTGCAGATCGAGTCGCCCGCGCGCACGCTGGCGGCGCTCGCGCGGCCCGGGACGTGGCCCGACTACGCCAGCGACCTCGGCCGCTTCACCGCCGTCCGCAGCGGCGGCCTGAACGGTCAGACCTTCGAGATCGAGGTCATCAGCGCGCTGACGCCGCGCACGCCGGCGATCCTGCGCGGCTACGTCAGCGTGACGCGCTTCTTCACCCGCGAGGACCACCCGGACGAGCTCGAGCACTACGCCACGCGCCTCAGCGACCTCATGGTCCGCTACGGCCGCGACCAGCCGCCCGTCTATCCGCACGGCTGCACGCCGCTGGCCGTCATCTGCCTCGACACGCACGAGGGCCACTTCATGGGCCGCGGGCGCAACCGGCTGCTCGCCTACGCGCTCGACGGCCGCTCGTACCTCCGCGCAGCGGGTACCTGGGACGACATGCCCGTGACGCTCGAGCAGGCCTACCGTTCCCAGGGGCGCAAGGCGCAGCAGGCGTTCTGGGGCGACGAGCGGCCGGAGTCGAGCATGCTGCATCAGATCGCGCTGCTCACCGCCGAGCGGGCGTGAGCGCCGATCGCTACGACGCGGTCGTCGTCGGAGCCGGTCCCAACGGTCTGACAGCGGCCGTGACGCTCGCCCGTGCCGGGCGCTCGGTCCTCTGCGTGGAGGCCGCCGACGCGCTCGGCGGCGCCGCGTCGACCGCCGAGCTCACGCTGCCGGGGTTCCGCCACGACGTCTTCTCGGCCGTGCATCCGGCGGGCGCCGCCTCACCGGTCTTCGCCGACCTGCCGCTGGAGCGTCACGGGCTGCGCTGGGTGCAGCCCGAGCTGGCGATGGTCCACCCGCTGCCCGGCGGCCGCGCCGCGGCGCTGTCGCGCGACCTCGCGTACACGGCGCGCTCGCTCGACGCCCTCAATGACGGCGACGGGCGTCGGTGGTCGGACTTCGTCGCGCCGTACCTGCGCCACTTCGAGGCCGTGCGCGCCACGATGCTCGCCGGCTTTCCGCCGGTGGCCGGTCCCGCGCGCCTGCTGCCGGCCCTCAAGCTGCAGGGGACGCTGGAGTTCGTGCGGATGCTGCTCATGCCCGCCGAGGCGCTCGCCGCGGAGATCCTGCGTGGGGACGGCGCGGCCTGGCTGTTCGGCTCCTCGTTGCACGGTGACGCGCCGCTCGACAGCGCCGGCAGCGCGATCGCGGGGGCTTGGCTGAACATCCTCGGCCACGCGGTGGGCTGGCCCAGCCCGGAGGGCGGTGCGGGC
>DATMJM010000126.1:0-4184 GCA_035553935.1 Solirubrobacteraceae bacterium | reverse complement strand
CTGTGAGAGCCGCGCGATCGCGAGCCGTCGCTGTCGCTGCGGCCAGTGGCCGCGCGGCTCTCACAGTTGCTCGGCGACGACGTCGCGCTCGCACCCGACCTCGAGCACGTTATGGACGGCGGCGTCGTGATGCTCGAGAACATTCGCTTCGAGCGCGGGGAGACGGAAAACGATCCGTTGCTTGCGGCGCGGCTCGGCGCGCTGGCCGATGCCTATGTCAACGATGCCTTCGGCAGCGCACATCGCGTCAACGCCTCGACCGTGGGCGTCGCGCGCCACGTCGCGCGCTCCGCGGCGGGGCTGCTCTTCGAGCGCGAGATAGCGATGCTGCGGTCGGTCCTGCGGTCCCCGACGCGGCCGCTCGTGGCGGTCCTCGGAGGGGCGAAGGTGACCGACAAGATCGGCGTCATCAAGCGCTTTCTCGAGCTCGCCGACACGGTCGTGATCGGAGGCGCGATGAGCTTTCCGTTTCTCGCCGCGCAGGGCCATGGCGTGGGCGATTCGTTGTGCGACGCCGATGGCGTGGCTGTCGCGCGGCGCGTGCTCGAGCGCACGGGCGGCCGCCTGCACCTGCCGCTCGACGTCGTGGTAGCCGACCGCGTTGCCGCCGACGCGACGCGGCGTGTGGTCGACGCCGCCGGCATCGAGGCGGGCTGGACCGGACTCGACGTCGGGCCGCAGACACGCGCGGTCTACGCCAGCGTGATCGAGCGCGCCGGAACCGTGTTCTGGAACGGCCCAGTTGGTGCGTTTGAGCTCGAGCCGTTCGCGGCCGGCACACACGCGATTGCCGAGGCAATTGCGCGCACCGATGCAACGACCGTCGTCGGCGGCGGCGATCTCGTCGCCGCAATCAATCGCTTCGGGCTCGCCGACCGCGTGACGCACATCTGCACGGGCGGCGGCGCCAGCCTCGAGTTCATCGAGGGTCGCGTGCTGCCAGCGTATGCGGCACTCGCCGAGTGACGCACCCAGCGGACGCCCCTCGGGCAACACCGCAACAGCTACGTTTCCCCGGTCAGTGGGAGCGCCACCGTGCGTGGTCTCCGTGACCGCGCGGCCGCCGTCAGCCTACGGGTGCGGGTACATGTATCCGCCCGCAGTCGTAGGAGTACCCAGGCAGCTTGCGCAGGGCGCGGCCGGTAGTCGTGTGTGTCGCTTGGCCCGTGTCATCGTGCGCGGCGGACACGGGCGCGGGCTTTGGCGATGTGCTTGAGGCGTGGGGAGTGTCGGCTGCGAGCTGCATCAGGATCGGCCGTCAGCGCTTCGTCGCGCGCAGCGAGATGCTCTTGACGCCGTACTTGCCGCTGGCCTGCCGGGCCTGCCCGGAGATGAACTCATAGGGGTTCTCGCGAACCTCGTCCACGCGCAGCCCGGCGGTCTCGATCGCGTCGCGGTAGGTGTCCTGCTGTGCCGCGCCGCCGATAACGCGCCTATTGCACGGCCACCGAGCTCGTCACGGGAACCGCGTCAGCGCGCGGACAGCGGAACCAGCGCGTCGTCTGATCACTCGCGCAACCGCTGTTATTTAGTCGGGCGGACGCCTGGATCGCACCCAGGAGGTCGGGGGTTCGAGTCCCCCTAGCTCCATCGGCCCGACTTCGCGCCTGTCGCCGGCCGGTTCGACGACGCGATCGTCGTGACGCTCGTCCTGCGGCGGCTGCTGCGCGCAACCGGCCCCGACGTCGGGGGGGAGCGCCGGCCGGGACCGCCGGCGAAGCTCCGCCTGCTGCTGCGCGCCGCGGGGCAGCCGCGGGTTGCAGTCACGCCGCGAGAGCCTCCTGCGCGATCGCGTCCGCTGCGGGCTCCGGCTTCGCGCCCCAGCTCCGTGCAGCCGAGCCGGTGTCCGTGGCCTGGACGTCGCGGACGGCCGCGCGGCACCGACGGGTCACGGTCGCCGCGCGACCGCGACCCGTCGTAGCGTCCGCCGCTGCTAGTGGTCGATGCAGATGTCGCCGAGCACGACCTCGCCGGGGAACGGCAGCACGTCGGTCAGCCCGAGCAGCGGCAGGTCGACCTTGACGTCGAGATCGTCGCACTCCATCTGGTTTGCTCGGATCTCCGTGTTCGGGATCCCGGACATGTCGGCGAGCAGGAAGAAGTGACTGCCGGAGTTGCGCAGCGGCAGGCCGCCGTTGTGCCCGGCCTTCACGATCGTCGACGAATCCGACGTGTCGTTGCGGACGAACAGGTTGTCGACCCGGATGCCCTGACTGTCGCCCTCGAGCCACAGCTTGAGCAGGTCGTCCTCCAGCGGGTCGCCGTCCTCGTCTTCGTTCGTCGTGTCGCCGGAGGCGAACTCGAGCCGCTGGTCCTTCAGCCGCAGGTTCGTGATCTCGATCCGGTTCGGCGACGTGCCATCCAGGCAGGCGCCGTAGACCGTGCCGGGCGGGTCGAGGGCCTCGCCGTCGTCGTCGGTCGGAGGCAGGCAGACCTTGCCGCCGAGGCGGATCGTCCCGTTCGCCTCCGTGACCGCCGTGAACGCGTTCGGGAAGATCAGCACCTCGCCGCCGCGGCTGAAGAACGACGGCGCCTTCGGCGCGCAGCCGAGCAGCCCGCCGCCGACGCAGACGTCGACGTCGGACGGCAGGTCGGTCAGCGTCAGGTCGGCGCCGACGTCCTTGGCCGACAGCTTGAGCGCCACATCGGTCCCGGCGCTCGCGGCGTCCCAGCCGATCTTCATCCCGAGCAGCTGGCTGAGCGTGAACGTCGACGACGTCGGCAGGTCGGTCACCGTGACGTCGAGGTCCAGCGGCTCGCCGCCCGTGCCGCCGTCGACGGCGATGTCCAGCGGCGCAGGGGCGGACGCGAATTCCGTCTGCACCTTCGTCGTCGCCGACGTGCCCAGCAGCACCTTGCTGAGGCCGAAGACGCGCGCCTGCACGTGCAGCCGCCCGTCGCGGGTGTTCAGCGACACCTTGTTGCGGTTGTCCTCCGGGAACGCCGCGTTCTGCGGCCCGTGGTCCCAGGCCTCGAGGTCCGCGCGCGTGAACGCGCCGTTGGCCTCAACGCCCGCGGTTGAGCCCCCGCTGATCTCGAAGTGCTTGGGCACGCCGGTCAGCGTGCCGACGGCGTTGTGCAGCCCGCCGTCGAGCGATCCGCCCGAGCTTCCGCCCGGCAGGTTGCGCGCGTCGAGCGTCACCTTCGGCACGACGCTCGAGGCGTCGTAGATCGTCTTGCCGCCCTGCTGCTTGAGCGTCAGCGTCGCCGGCAGGTCCTGCACGAAGCCCTGGACGCGTGCCGGCTGCGTGACGGCGTCGTTCGGCGTGTCGAACGTGACGTCGAGGTTCACGTCCTGCAGGTCGTTGTTCGCCAGCGGGCCGGTGTTGAGCGTCGCCTTCATGTTCGAGCCCGAGGTAATGACGGATGCCGAGCTGACGTTGAACAGCCGCCCGATAAGCGAGAACTCGCTTGGGACGTCCTTCATGACCACGCCCGACTTGCCCGGGGCGAGCGTCGGCTCGGCCGCGACGCCGTCGGTCAGCGCACCCTCGATCATCCCGACGGCCGGCGTCGCCGAGAACTTCACGCCCGACCCGCTGGGCGGCTTGAAGCCGATCTCGACGTCCGCCGGCAGCGACTCGATGCGCCCGCGGATGTGCTTGACGCGGCCGAACAGCGGCGTCGTCGAGTCGAGCGTCGCGTCGATCGACGCGATCGGAGCATCGGCCTCGTAGTCGACCTTGCCGGCGGCCGGGTCGAACGTCACGGTCATGTCGCTCGGGATCGGCGACGTCGACGCGTCGATCGTCATGCCGTCCTTGAGGTAGCGCAGCCGCAGCGGCTTGCTCGCGAGCTGGACGTGCCCGCTGACGGCGCCGCCGGCCGCGGTCGTGACGTCGACGAGCTTCAGCCCCTCGATGCGCGCGAACGCGGTGAACCTGCTCGCGAGGTCCTCGACCTGCGCGCCGAGCTGCCCCGCCGGCAGGCCCGCCGCCGGCCCGCTCGTCAGCAGCGCCTCGACCTTGCCGATCGGGTTGTTCGTCTGCAGCTTCATCCCAGTCGCACCTGGCTTGATGTTGACCGTCGCCTGCGAGGGCAGCTGCTCGATCCTGCCGTGGATCTTCTTCACGCGGCCGAAGAACGCCGCGTCCTGCTGGGCGTCCACGACGATCTCGTCGATCGTCTCGCCGAAGGCGTCGTAGTCGATGAGACCGCCGTCGGCGTCGTAGACGACCTTCATG
>DATMJM010000125.1:0-5080 GCA_035553935.1 Solirubrobacteraceae bacterium | reverse complement strand
CCCTGGGCCCAGCTCTTCTTCGTCGGGTAGATGAACTTGTAGCTGAGCAGGCGGTCCTTGAACTGCTTCGCCGTTGTCTGTCGGCGCAGCCGCGCGCGGCAGCCGCGATTGCCCTTGCCCGTGACGAAATCCGTGCCCGGGTACCTGTCGCCCTTGAGCTCGATGACGGTGAAGACCTCGCCGTCGTGCGGCTTGTTACACGCGATCGCGTCGAACGTCGTGACGTCGCCGGTCGTCGAGTTCGCGTCGCTGACGCACGTGCCGACCGTCAGGTCCTTGGCCGCGACCGGCCCGGCGACCGGCATCGCCGGCTCGTCCGCCTCGTCGGTGCCGCTCGCGAGCAGGACCACCAGCAGGACGAGCAGCACGACCAGCACGACCCCCACCGGGATCAGCACGCGCTTGCTCGTGAGCGAGTCCATCGCCCGCGAGATTAGCGTGCCCGCCCGCGACACACGTCATACGCCGCGAACGGTCCGTGCACGACCGCGGGCGATCCGCCCGGCGGCCGGTTCGTCGCGCGGTCGACGCCGTCGGCACGGCCGAAGCGCCGCTCGAACTTCTCGTCGCCGGTGATGTACACCGCGACGGCGCCCGCCGGCCGGCCGCCGGCGCGGGTGTGAACCGAGCGCGCGCCGGCGCCCAGCTGCCAGCGTGCGTCGGGGACCAGCCGGTAGGTCGGGAACGTCAGCGCGCCGCAGCGCAGCCCCTCGCGCACCCGCGGCTCGGCGAGCAGCCCGCCCAGCTCGTCGTGCGTGCGCTCGATGAAGCGCAGCTCGTCGTACAGCCGCCCGAAGCTCGCCGCCTTGAGCGCCAGGAACGCGACCCCGACGACGCCCGCACCGATCGCGAGGCGCACCCATCGCGCGCGCGCAGGCCCACGGTCGAGCGTCGTGAAGCCCAGCAGCGCGTAGCCGGCCAGCACGCACAGCGCGACCGCGAGGATCGTCAGGTAGCGCGGGATGAGCGACAGCCCGGCGGCGCCGATCGCGACGAAGGACACGACGCCGGTGCCGACGAGCGCGAGCGGAACCGCCATCCGCCGCACGCCGAAGCGGCGCAGCGCGAGCGCGAGCCCGACGACCCCCGCCGCCGCCACCGGCGGACGCGCCAGGTCGGCGAGGAACGTCACGAACGACGACGGCACGTTACGCAGACCGCGCTCGCGCCCGAGCGACTCCGCGAGCTCGCTCGTCGAGTGCAGGCTGAACAGCGGGTCGCCGGTGACCGCCAGGTCGACGGCGGCCCACAGCAGCGGCGCGACCGCGGCGAGCGCGAGCAGCGCGACGCGCTCGCGCAGGCCGCGGCCGGGGAGGCACCACAGCCAGTACAGCCCGGCGAGCAGCCAGGCCTCGGGCCGCAGCAGGCCGGCCGCGGCGAGCAGCGCCATCGGGCCGAGCCCGCGGCGCGGGCGCTGCGTCTCGAGCGCCGCCGCCCACACGACGAGGGCGAGGAACGGCACGTCGACGAACGCCCGTACGGCGTACAGCGCGAAGGCGAAGCTCGAGCCGACGAACAGCGCGCCCGCGATCGCCGGCGCCGTCCCGAACAGCGCGCGGCCGAGCGCGTAGGCCCCGGCGGTGAGCGCCACGAGGCTGAGGATCGTGACGAGCACGAGCAGCCGGTCGGCCGGCTCGCCGGCGAGCGACAGCAGCGCGCCGAGCGCGAGGTACAGCGGGTGCTGCGTCGGCGCCGCGTAGTCCTCGAAGCCCGGCTCGACGCCGTCGAGCAGGTCGCGGCCCCAGACGAGGTGGTGGTAGGCGTCGTAGTCCGGATAGGTCGGGATGACGGCCCACGCCGCCACCGCGCCGAGCGCGAGCGCGCCGAGCGCCAGGGTCGCGGGGCGCCGCCTCATCGGTCCGGCGGGAGCACGCAGCCGACCGCCAGCAGCGCCCACGCCAGCGGGTCCTCGAGGAACGCCGCGTACAGCAGGGTGTGCACGACGAGCGCGACGAACGCCGCCGCCACCGCCGCGCGCGCGATCGAGCGGCGGGCGCCCCGCAGCAGCGCGGCAAGCGCCGCGGCGACGAGCGCGAGGTACAGCGCGAGCCCGCCGAGCCCCTGCTCGGCGGCGACCGTGATCGGGATCGTGTGCGACGCCGCCGACGCACGCGCGCTCGACGCCTTCTCCTGCCGGCGGTACTCGGTCTTGAACGCCGCCGACCCCCAGCCGCGCAGCGGCCGGTCCGACGCGAGCTCGACGCCGCCCTTCACGAGCGACCAGCGCCCGCTGGAGACGTTGTCCGCCGACCCCTCGAGCCCCACCGCGGTTGGCGCCGCGACCACGACGACGATCGCGGCGGTCGCGAACGCGGCCACGAGCGCGGCCGCCCGCTTCGCGCCCCAGCGCAGCGCCCCGAGCACGACGAGACCCGCCAGCAGCGCCGTGAAGGACGACTGCGACAGCGTCAGCACGAGCCCGGCCCACAGCAGCGCGAGCAGCGCGGCGCAGCCGGCGACGAGCGCCGGGCGGCGGCACCACAGCAGCAGCGCGACGAGCGCGAGCATGACCGTCACGAGGAAGCGCCCGTAGATGTTGGGATCGAAGAACAGCGAGTTGACGCGGAAGTACGTCTCGAGCTGGTTCGAGCTGATGACCTTCGGGTTGAGCAGCAGCTCGCGTTTGGCGTACTCGACGAAGCCGATGCCGACGAACGCCGCCGCCAGCACGAGCAGGACGATCAGGCACTGCCCGGCGAGCCGCGCGGTCCAGCGGATCCGCACGAGCAGCGCGAACAGCAGCGCGAACGGGACGTAGAAGAAGATCGTCTGCGTGAGCGCCTCGCCGAAGTCGCTCGAGTACGACGCCTGCGCGGCGTAGAGGACGATCGCGGCCGCCAGCAGCCATTCGAGCACGGTGCGCTCGTGCTCGCCCTCGTCGGGTCCGACGTCGTCCAGCCCGCGCGGCGCGCGCAGCCGCGGGACGGCGTAGGCCAGCACCCCGGCGGCGATGACGAGATACAGCGGCACCAGCAGGTTGGCGGTCTCGCCGCCGGCCTCGATCGGGACGCGGAACGGCAGCGCGGCGGCCGCGGCCAGCGCGAGCAGCTGCGGCCGGCGGCCGATCGCGAGCGCACCGAGCGCGAGCACGAGCAGGCCGGCCGCGCCGGCGCCCAGCGCCAGCAGCGGGCGCTCGCGCAGCGGCGCGAACTGCGGCGTCGACCAGATGTTCGCGACGAGCAGGACCGGCGTCAGGACGAGCGCGCCGATCATCGCCGCGGCGCGTGCGCGCGGGGAGCGGTGCAGCAGGACGACGGCGGCCAGCAGCGCCGCGACGACGACGCCCGCCGTCTGCGCGAGATCGCCGAGCGTTGTGACGGTGGCGATCATCGCGTGCGAAGAAGCGTCCACATGCGGTCGAGCAGCTCGCGAGATGCGGCGTCGTCGCGCAGGCTCGCCGAGAAGCCGGGCAACCCGGTGCGGATGACCAGGCCGTCGCCGAAGCGCCAGGCGACGATGACCTGGCGCGCGCCGTCCGGCGTCGCGGCGGCGGCCACGATCGCGTTCGGCCCGCCGCGCACGTCGACCGTCTGCTCGAACGCCTCGATGCCGCCGAACTGACCGGTCGTGCCGGCGAACAGGTCGATCTCGTCGGCGACGTTGACGACGCTGACCGGCGACGGAGGCCGGACGACCGGCCGCAGGCGCGCTCCGAAGAGGTCGCGCACGGTCGGCAGCGTCGGCTTCGTGGCGCGCCCGCGCGCAGTCAGCGTGACGCTGCGCCGCAGCGACGAGGTGCCGACCGTCAGCAGCCGGCCGCCGCCGCGGACGAAGCTGCGCAGCGAGCGGGCGACGCGCCCGTCGAGCCAGCGCGCGTCGCCGGCGACGATCACGCCGCGGTGACCCTTGAGCTCGGGGCCCTCGCCGCGCGCGAGCGCGACGTCGGTCGTGATGTCGTAGCGGCGCCCGTCGCGGTCGAGCTGCGTGAGCAGCAGTGCCTCGTGGCGGCGGATCTGCGGCGGGATGCCGTCCTTGACGTACGGCCGCGCCAGCACGCGGACCGGCAGGCCCGCGGGCAGCGTGTCGGGGCGCCCGTCACCGTCGTCGTCGACCGGGTTGAGGCCCTGCCACGTCGTCACGGGGAGCACGACGAGCACGTCGCGCTTCTGCTGAGACTGCACGACGAGCGGCGTCGCGGCGCGCCGCGTACGGGTCCGCACCTCGAACAGGTACAGCCCGGACTTGCCGCCGGGCGCGACGAAGCGCACGCGCCGCGAGCGCGTGCCGCTGCCGCGCTTGCGGATCGCGCTCGTGCCCACCCGCCGCACCGTCCACGTGAAGCGCGCCTGCGGCGACTCGACCGCGACGGTCGCGTCCTCGGCGGCCATGACGGGCGCGGCCGGCGCCCGCGCGCGCAGGTGGCGGACCGTGATCCCGCCGCGGCCGGGCAGCGGGCGGCCGTACTCGAAGCGCGGCGGCAGCGGCACGGAGGTGCCGATGTTCCCGGCGCGGTCGCGCGCGCGGACCACGACGAGATAGGTCCCGGCGGCCACCCGGCGGCCGTTCGCGGTGCCGTCCCACTCCCAGCGCGTCGCGTCGCCGGGCAGCTCGACGGGCTCGTCGAAGACCTGCCGCGCGGGGCGCACGTCGGTGCGGTAGACGAGGATCTGCTTGCGCCGGCCGGGCGCCCGGAAGGTGACGCGCGCCGGATCGCGGTCCGCGCGCGGCAGCAGCTCGGCACCGGGCACGCGCTCGGGCCCGATCGCCGTGACGAGGACGTCGGGCGGCTTGGTGTCCTTGTCGATGTTGCGCGGCAGGAGGATCGCGCGCCCCTGACGGCGCAGGTTCAGTCGCACCCGGTACACCCCGTCGGGGACGAGCTGCCCGCGCGCCGAGCGCCCGTCCCACGCCAGGCGGACGAGCCGCCCCGCACGCAGGGAGCGGTTGTCGAGCAGGCGCCGGACGGGGTCGCCGTCGCGCGTGACGACGGAGACGGTGACGTCGTCGGGGCGCTTCAGCGTGAACGCGATCCGCGCGCGGTCGAAGCGGCCGTCGCTGTTGGGGGAGAAGAAGGGCGTGACGGTGAACTCCACGCGCGGCGGCGTGCTCTTGAGCTCCTGGGCGACGAAGAACGCCGCGA
>DATMJM010000124.1:0-7037 GCA_035553935.1 Solirubrobacteraceae bacterium | reverse complement strand
GGGCGATCGAGCCCGGCGCCGCCATGACCGCTTCGCTGAAGGTGAACCTCGAGCTCAATCCGGGTCTGCCCGTCACGGTCCACAACGTCGCGGTCGGCGACGCCGCGGGTGAGGTGCTGCTTCATCATTTCTCCGACCTGCCCCACGGCCATGCCTCGACGAGCACGCTCGGACGCGATGATTTCGACACCGAGCCGGTGCCTTGCCTGCGACTGGACGACCTGCTCGGCGAAGCGGTGCGCCCGCCGACCCTGATCAAGATGGATGTCGAGGGATCGGAGCTCGTGGCGCTGCGCGGCGCCGCGGCCGTCATCGAGGCGAAACGCTCGATCTGGATCGTCGAGGTCAACCACCAGACGTCGGCAGCCTTCGGCTATGCGCCGACCGAGTTGCTGGATCGCTTCTGCGCCGACTACGCCTTCTACCGGATCGCTGCCGGCGGGCTGCTGCCCGAGCAGGATCGCGCCGCTGCGCCTCATGGGACGATGTGGCTGTGCGTGCCGCCGGCGCTTGATGAGCGACTCGACGGACTGGTGGTCGCATGAGTCTCGAGAGCGCTGATGCCCGGTCGCGGCGTGCGACGCTGCCCTATGGCCGCCAGCTTGTCGACGAGGAGGACATCGCCGCGGTCGTAGATGTCCTACGGGGCGACTGGCTCACGCAGGG
Source organism: Solirubrobacteraceae bacterium (assembly GCA_035553935.1). Classification (GTDB taxonomy): domain Bacteria; phylum Actinomycetota; class Thermoleophilia; order Solirubrobacterales; family Solirubrobacteraceae; genus CADCVQ01. The sequence continues at coordinate 6,371 of DATMJM010000124.1, read as the reverse complement.
ACCCATGATCGAGGAGTTCGAGAGCGCGATCTGTGCGGCCACCGGCGCGACCTACGCGATTGCGGTTTCGAGCGGGACGGCGGCGCTGCACATCGCGTGCATCGCCGCCGGTGTCACTCCGGGTGACACCGGCACAACGTCGGCCATCACGTTCGTCGCGTCGGCGAACTGCATCCGCTACGCAGGTGGTCGCCCGGAGTTCTGCGACGTGGACCCCGAGACCGGGCTGCTCTCGGTGGCGGCGCTCCACGAGCAGGTCAGAGCCGGCGCGCCGAAGGTGATCATCCCCGTCGACCTCGCTGGCACGCCGTGCGACTTGCCCGCGATCCAGCATGTCGCGCGCGAGTGCGGGGCCGTGGTGATCGAGGACGCGGCGCATGCCGTCGGTGCCACATACACCGCGGGCGGAGCCGAGCATCGCGCAGCGGGCTGTGCGCACAGCGACATGGCGATCCTCTCGTTTCACCCCGTCAAGCACATCACGACCGGCGAGGGAGGGGCGGTCACAACGAACGATCCGGAGCTCGCCGCGACGCTGCGGGATTTGCGCAGCCACGGGATCACACGCGATCCGGACCGGCTCGTGCGTGACGAGGGGCCCTGGTACTACGAGCAGCACCGGCTTGGCTTCAACTACCGGATCACGGACATCCAGTGCGCTCTCGGCGTCAACCAGATGCGCAAATTGGAGCGCTACGTCGCTCGGCGGCGGGAGCTTGCCGCGCGGTACGACCGCGCGTTCGCCGAGCCGGCGGTCGTGGATCACCTGCGGCCGCTGACGATCCCTGCCGGAAGACGTTCCTCGTACCACCTCTACGTCATCAGGCTGCTCCGGCACGACGGCGACAGCGACACGGACGTCCTCCAGCGGCGCCGCGCGCTGTACGACGCGCTGCGCAGCGACGGGATCCTCACGCAGATCCACTACGTGCCCGTGCCGCGACAACCCGACTTCGAACGTAACGGACTGGGGAGGGGCGATTTTCCGGGCGCCGATGCCTACTATGCAGGCTGCCTGAGCCTGCCGCTGTTTCCGGGCTTGGCCAACGAAGACGTCGATCGGGTCGTCGCCATCGTGCGGCAGGCGCTCGGCGCCGCTGCCTGACCACCCCGGGCGCTCGCTAACCTCCCCGCCTCCGTCACCGAGACCGAGATCTGATGACCCAGGCACCCGAGATGCAGTACTGCACGAAGTGCGTCTATCCGGCCGCATCGGCGGCGCCGCTGGCCTTCGACGACGACGGCGTCTGCTCGGGCTGCCGGGTTGCCGCGCAGAAGGACCGCATCGACTGGGAGGAGCGGGCCCAGGAGCTGCGAGAGCTCTTCGAGGAGTACCGCTGCACCGACGGCTCGAACTACGACTGCCTGATCCCGGTTTCCGGCGGCAAGGACAGCCACTTCCAGACTTACCTGGTCACCCAGGTGTTCAAGCTGCGCCCGCTGCTGGTCACCTACCATGGCAACAACTACCTGCCGGTCGGCCTGCGCAACCTGCGCAACCTGCGCGAGAGGTTCGGCTGCGACCACATCTTCTTCTCTCCCAGTGTGGAGGCGCTGAAGAAGCTCAACCGGCTGTGCTTTCGCATGATGGGCGACATGAACTGGCACGCCCACTGCGGGATCTTCACCTATCCGGTCCAGATGGCGGTGAAGATGCGCATCCCGCTGATCGTCTGGGGCGAGCACGGGTTCACGGACCTCGCAGGCATGTACTCGCTCAACGATCGCATCGAGATGACGGCCAAGTTCCGCCTCGAGCACGCTCAGCGCGGCTATGACTGGCACGACATGATCGAGGAGACCGAGGGGCTCACAGCTCAGGATCTGACCTGGGCACGGTATCCGTCCGACGAGGACCTCGCGGACGTCGGGGTGCGCGGCATCTATCTCGGCAACTACGTCAACTGGGAGGCCAACGCGCAGACCGAGCTCATGGTCGAAGAGTTCGGCTTCGAGCCCTCTCCCGAGCCCTTCGAGCGCACCTACCGCCGCATGTCCAATCTCGACGACATGCACGAGAACGGCGCACATGATTATCTCAAATACATCAAGTTCGGCTACGGGCGCGGCACCGATCACGCGTGCAAGGACATCCGCGCGGGCAAGCTGACCCGCGAGGAGGGAATCGAGATGGTCCGCCGCTACGACGCCGTGAAGCCGATGAAGGACCTGATCCGCTGGCTCGAATACGTCGGTATGACCGAAGCCGAGTTCGACGAGATCGCCGACACGTTCCGCGATCCGCGCGTATGGGTGAAGGACGACGACGGCCGATGGGTCAAGGACAACATCTGGGACTTCGATCGCCGTAGGGCGGCGACGGCGGCGGCCAGCGGCTAGGAGCATGCCGGCCGAGGAACTCCGCGAGGCCGACATCCGGCCGGACGCTTTGATGCCCGAGCAGGCACAGCGCTTCGCCGCCGACGTGGCGTGGCTGCTATGCCGCCGTGACCGCTTCGTAGAGGTGGCCTGCCCGGCCTGTGGCGCCGACACATCCGAACTTGCGTGGAGCAAGTACCAGCTCAGCTACGAGCGCTGCCTCACCTGCGAGACGGTCTACGTCAACCCGCGTCCCGAGCCGGAGCTGCTGCGCGAGTACTACGCCACCTCGCAGAACTATGAGTACTGGAACCGGGTCATCTTCCCCGCGTCTGAGGCCGCGCGGCGTGATCGGATCTTCCGCCCGCGCGCCGAGCGTCTGGCGAAGCTCGTCGGGCGCCACGGCGTCAGGACGGGAACGCTCGTGGACGTCGGCGCCGGCTTCGGCACGTTCGCCGAGGAGGTCGCGCGGCTCGGCATCTTCGAGCGCGTCATCGCGCTGGAGCCGGAGCCGCATCTCGCCGAGACTTGCCGGTCGAAGGGACTGGAGGTCGTCGAGGTGTCAATCGAGGACGAGGACATCGGGTTGGACGAGGTCGATGTGATCACGAGCTTCGAGGTCATTGAGCATCTCTTCTCGCCGCGCACGTTCACCGAGCGCTGTCGCTCGCTGCTTTCCCCGGGCGGTCTCTGCCTGCTGACCTGTCCCAACGTCAAGGGCTTCGACATCGTCGTCCTGGGCGAACAGGCCAACGCCGTGGACGTCGAGCACCTCAACTACATGCACCCTGCATCGTTGGCGCGAATGCTCGCCGAGTCCGGGCTCGAGGTGCTGGAGAGCCAGACGCCGGGCCGGCTCGACGCTGAGCTCGTGCGCAAGAAGGTGCTCGCCGGGGAGTTCGACCTCACGGGACAGCCCTTCCTCAGGCAGGTCCTCATCGACGAGTGGGAGAGCGCGGGCGCCGCCTTTCAGGACTACCTGAGCGCCAACGGTCTTTCGTCGAACATGTGGCTGCTTGCGCGCCGTCCCGGCTGAGCGTCACGGGCGGACGTCGACGCCCGCCTGGAGCAGGACCTTCTTTGCGCGGATCGTGCTGTGCTCGGTGTAGTGGAAGATGTTCGCGGCGCAGACGGCGGACGCGCCTGCGAGGAGCGCTCCCTCCGCAAGGTGCGCGAACTTCCCGACGCCTCCGCAGGCGATCACGGGGATCTTGGTCGCCTGCGTCACGGTCTTGACGAGCTCGAGGTCATAGCCGGTGCCCGTCCCGTCCCGGTCGATCGAGTTCAGGAAGATCTCGCCCGCGCCCCGCCGTTCTGCCTCCTGCACCCAGCTTTGCACGGAGCGGCCGGTCGCCCGGCGTCCCCAGCGCGTGTAGACCTCCCACTCGCCCTTCGCTTGACGGCGCACGTCGACCGAGACGACGATCGCCTGGCTTCCGAACAGGCGTGCCGCGTCCGTGATGAACTCCGGATGCTCGTAGGCCATGGTGTTGATCGTGACCTTGTCGGCTCCGTGCGCGAGCCGAGCGCGGATCTCCTCCAGCGTCCGGATGCCTCCGCCGAAGGTCAGGGGCATGAAGCAGCTGCGCGAGATGTCCTCGATGATGTCCAAGATGTCGCGCTTGACCTTGACCTTGTGGTCGTCGCGGCGCATGTCGTACTCGCCCTCGCGCGTGATGTCGATGTAGATCAGCTCGTCGACCGCCCAGGAGCTGAACCGGTCCACCTGCGAGATCGGGTTTCCCACGATCTGATGGAAGGTGAACTCCTCGCTTCGGACGAGCAGCCCGTTCTTCAGCAGCAGGCAGGGGATGAGCCTTGTCTTGAGCATCGGCGGACTAGAGGGCGAGGAAGTTCTCGAGCACGCGCAGGCCGCAGCGCTGGCTCTTCTCGGGATGGAACTGCACCCCGTACGCGGTCCCGTGCTCGACGGTCGCCGTGAGCGGACGTCCGTAGTCCGTGGTTCCCGTCAGGGCGGCAGGATCGTCCGGCTTGAGCTCGTAGCTGTGCACGAAGTAGAACATCGGCGGGTCGTCGAGGCCGTCGAGCAGGCGGCTCGGGCGCTCGACTGCCAGCTCGTTCCAGCCCACGTGCGGTATGCGCAGGGTCGGATCTGTTTCGATCTGGCGCACCACGCCGGGGATCAGGTCCAAGCCCGAGTGTTCGCCATGCTCGTGGCTGACGGTGCCGAGCAGCTGCATTCCCAGGCAGATGCCCAGCAGAGGGCGACCGTCGGCGACATAGGCGGGCAGCGCTTCCGTGAAGCCGCGCTCACGCAGCTCCCGCATACCGTCGCCGAACGCGCCGACGCCCGGAAGCAGCGCCTTGTCGACGCCCGCGAGCTGGTCGCCTTCGCCCACGACCCGTCCCGCCACGCCGAGACGATCGAGCGCGTTGAGCACAGATCGCAGGTTGCCCATCCCGTAGTCGATCAGCCCGATCACCACGCGGTGAAGCCTCCATCCACGAGCACGTTCTGACCGGTGACGTAGTCGGATGCCGCCGAGCAGAGGTAGACGAGCGTGCCTGCGAGGTCCTCGGCGCGTGCCATGCGCCCGCTCGGCGTCCGCGCTGCATAGGCGGCCCGAAACGGCGCCGGCTGATCAGCCTCCACGCCGCCGGGCGACAGCATGTTGACCTGGATGCCGTCCGGCGCGAGTCGCACTGCCAGCTCGCGCGTCAGGGTGACGAGCGCGGACTTGCTGGCGATGTAGGCGGGCGACGCCTGCACCATGCCGGGGGCCTGCTCATAGATGCGAGTATCGACCGCGACCGTCCCGTAGATGGAGCCCACGTTGACGATCTTGCCGCCGGCCGTCATGAGTTGCGCGGCGCGCTGGGAACAGAGGTACGGCGAAGTCACGTTGAGAGCCTGCAGAGCCGCCATGTCGCTGGCGCGCACGCTCCCAAACGGGGCGTCCCGGCCGGCGCCGGCGTTGTTGACGAGGATGTCGAGTCCGCTCCATCTCCCATGTACCTCGTCGAAGAGACGGTCGATCTCGCGCTCGTCGGTGAGATCGGCCGTGACCGTGCCGAGGATGCGAGGGCCGATCTGCGTTTCGACGCGCGCCAGCTCCTCCGCGCCCCGCGCGGTCAGCACGACGTTCGCGCCGGCGTTCGCGAGCGCCTCCGCGAAGGTGCGTCCGAGGCGGCCCGTCGCTCCCGTGAGGAGGGCGGTGCGGTCGCTGAGGTCGAACAGGCTCACGTCGCGGCCACCTCACGCGAGACGATCTCGGCGAGAGTGAAGTCCTGCCGCGGGGCGAACTGCGCGCAGAGCGCGCGCACCGCCGCCAGATCGTCCGCGCTGTCCACGCAGAGCCGAAGGCTCGGAGCGATCAGCTCGGACGGCGCGGGCACGTGGGCGATCGCGAAGTCATCAGGATGCTCGTATGCGTACAGCGTGACGTGCTCGCGGTGGCGTGGATCGGTCGCCGCCCGCTGGATGCGAGCCAGGCAGTCGGCCGTCAGCGCCTCCACGGCGGTGCCGACCGGCCATTCCCTTTCGCGATGGTTGGCGGCGATGTCCACGTCGCTCCGGAGGAAGCGGTCGAGCACGATGTCCACGGTCCGTGCGTCGAGCAGCGGCGAGTCGCCCGAGACGCGGACGAGCGCCTCGTCGCCGCGCGTCCGGACGGCGGCTCCGTAGCGCTCCAGAACATCTGTCGGGTGCCCACGCATCGCCTCCACCTGCGATCTCGCCGCAGCGGCGACGACCGCGTCATCCGCCGGTTCGGTGGTGGTCAGCACGACGATCTCCGAGGCGAGCTGGCTGGATCGCAGCCGTTCGAGCAGCCACGTCAGGAGCGGCCGCCCGCAGATGTCCGCCAGCACCTTGCCGGGCAGGCGCTGTGAGCCCATGCGAGCCTGGACGAGGATCGGCACCGCCGGCTGGATCGTGCGCGTAAACCTCATCCTTCGGCTTGCTGTAGCGCGCGCGGCGCAGCGCAGCGGCCGGCTGACGCAGCCGCCCAGAGGGCGTCCGCGATCCCGTCGAGGTTCTCCGGCTCGAGCCAGTCGTGTTGACGGTTCTTGTAGTACCGGCCCCTCGGCAG
>DATMJM010000123.1:0-2575 GCA_035553935.1 Solirubrobacteraceae bacterium | reverse complement strand
GTCGCGTGCCGTGCATCGTGGGCGATTCCGCGGCCGGAAACCACAACAGGCGCGGCCTTCGGGCCGCTCTGTCCCTCTCGCCTCGCGTTGCTCGTTGTCGCTGACCACCCACCGCCACCTGCGGTGAGTTCGGGTGGTCAGCGATCGAGGGACAGACCGGCAGGTAGCTGGTGGGCCAGAAGCGGGCGAGAACGAAGGCGGCGAGGGGACCGGGATTGTGTGCGTGGCGCGGGGGAACGGCGGCGGACGACCGATGCAGAGGGCGCGGCGAAAGGCGTCGGATGCGGCATGAGAGGAGGGAGCGCGCAGAGCGCAAGGGCCTGGGTGGAAGCGACGAGAGCTCGCGGGGAATGGCCTCCGACGCGCGGGACAACGGACTACCGGGCGAGCAGGTCCGCGGCGGCTCGCTTCCCGCGAGTCCACACTTGGCGCGTGCCCTCCATGCACCCCTGGCCCGAGGTCCGCGACGAGGACCGCTGGGTGATCGAGGAGATGGAGTCGTGCCTGCAGGACATGCACCCGTCGCCCGCGGTGCTCGTCGGGCGCGGCCCGCCACGACCAGCCTGCCGCGCAGTCGGAGATTATCTCGTGGGCGATCCTCGCCGCCGCGAACAGCCGGTCGATCTTCGCCAGCGCCGCCGGACCGTCGGCCATCACGCCCGAGGACGACGAGCCGCGAACCGCGACGCGGGTGCCGGTGCGACCTCGAACGCCTCGGAGACGAGCGCGGGGTCGTCCTCGCGCGGGACGTAGTGCAGGTACTTCATCGTCGTCTGCACGTCGGCGTGGCCCATCCACTCCTGCACGCGGCGGATGTCCGCCTTCGCGATCATCCGGGTGCCGAACGTATGGCGCAGATCGTGGAAGCGCAGCGGCCGCAGGCCCGCCCGCGCGAGCGCCGCGAAGTAGCGGCGGCGGAGCGCGGACCCGTCCAGGTGGCCACCGGCCTCCCCGACGAAGACCAGGTCGTCATCGCCGGTCCACCACTCGCGCTGGCCGAGGGTGGCGAGCGCGGCCGCGACGCCGGGCGCCATCGGCAGCGAGCGGACCTTGCCGGACTTCGGCGTCGTCAGCTCGCCGCCCGCGTAGCTCGCACGCACCCGTATCGACTGCCCGGGAAGTCCACGTCGCGCCAGCGCAGCGCGAGCAGCTCGCCGCGGCGCATCCCCGTGAAGGCGGCGGTCAGGAAGAGCGCGGCGTCCTGCTCGGAAGCCGCGGCGCGCACGAGCGCCAGGACCTCCTCGGGCGAGAAGACGTCGATGTCGCCGCTCGAGCGCTGGCGGTGCTTCTCGATCCCGGCTGCGGGGTTGACGGGGAGCCCCCACGCCGTCTGCGCCCGCCGGAAGACGCCGTGCAGGACGACCAGGAGCTTGTTCTTCGTGCGCGGCGACAGGTTCCGGCCCAGCGCGGCGCGCCAGGCCTCGATCATCGCCGGCGTGATGTCCTCCAACTGCTCGGAGCCGAAGCGCGGCAGCAGGTGCGAGGCGAGCACCGAGCGGTAGTCGCGCACCGTTGACGGCTTGCAGCCGCGATCCTCCTCGACGTGGCGCACGTACTCGGCCGCGGCGTCCGCGAACGTCGCGCCCGTTCGCACCATCCCCGGCAGCGACCCGCGGCGCGCCTGGTCCAGGAGGTCGCGCAGCCACGCCTCGGCCAGCCGCTTGGTGACGTACCCGCCCGGCGGCCGGCCGCGCTCGGTCCACGCCGGCCCGATTCGCTTCTGCACCTGACGGCCGTCGGGCAGGCGGTACTTCGCGTACCAGACCGGGCCGCGGGCGCGGTCAACGCGGAAGACATGCCCGGACGCGGGGTTGGCGGCAGCCATCCCGCCGACTGTACGCCGATACCGGGACACATTCGGGACATATCGGCTCTCCGTGCCATCAGCCCGCATGACAAAGGCACCGATTTGCAGCGCCTTTTGCAGTGCCCCCGCCAGGAATCGAACCTGGAACCTTCGGATTAAGAGTCCGCTGCTCTGCCAGTTGAGCTACAGGGGCTGGTCTGTGGCCAGCGAGAGATCCTAGCGATCCGCTACTGGGGCGCCGGGGTGGCGGACGCCTGCTGCGCGGCGTCGGAGGCGGCCTGGCGCTTGAGTGCGTCGAGCGCCGTGCGCAGCTGCTTGCGATCCTCGGCGGGCGCGAGGTCGATGGCGCGGATCGAGGCAAGATCGCCCGTGCGCGTCTCGCCGGCCTGGTAGGCGAGCGCGGCGAGTTGCGCGTAGACGTTGGAGCTGGGCGGGTCCTCGGCCTGCGCCACGAGCTGCTTGGCCTGCACGGCCTTCTTGAGCTCGTTGAGGCCGTTGGGCCCGTAGGCCTGCGTCATGAGGTTCGCGGCGCGCACGCTGGGCTGCTTCGGATCGAGCGCGAGGTGCCGTTCCCAGGCCTGCGCCGCGAGGCGCAGGCGGCGCTTGCCGTCCTCGGTGTAGGTGCCGTCCTGCGAGATGCCGTCGATGCCCGCGCGCTGGAAGCGGGCGATCGCGAGGTTCGCCCAGGCCGCGGCGTCCTGCGGGTTGGCGCGCGTCTTGGCGAGCTGGTTCTCGATGCGCCTGTCGATCGCCTCGGTGGCGCTGCCG
>DATMJM010000122.1:0-2810 GCA_035553935.1 Solirubrobacteraceae bacterium | reverse complement strand
GAGCGGGCGCCACGCCGGCGCCCGCTCCGACGACGGCGACGTACGGCGCCCCGCCGCCCACGCCGGGCTAGCTCGCGCGGACGACGACGTTGACGAGCTTGCCCGGCACGACGACCTCCTTGACGACCTCGCTGCCGTCGGTGAACTGCTGCACGCGCTCGGACGCGCGGGCGAGCGCGATCAGCTCGTCGCGCGACGCGTCCGACGGCGCCTGCACGCGGTCGCGCACCTTGCCGTTGACCTGGAGCACGAGCTCGAAGGTCGCCGTCTCGAGGTACCGCGGGTCCGGCGACGGCCACGGTCGCTCCCACACGCGATCGCCGGTCAGCAGGTGGTAGGACTCGCTGGCCACGTGCGGGGCGAACGGGAAGATCAGCGACGCCGCGGACGCCAGCGTGAAGCGCACGGCACCGGCCGACGCGGCGCCGCGCTTGACCGTCGTGACCTCGTTGAGCAGCTCCATCACCGCGGCTATCGCCGTGTTGAAGTTGAAGCGCTCGCTCATGTCCGACGTGACCTTCTCGATCGCCCAGTGCGCCTTGCGCAGCAGCCGCTCGTCGTCGGCGTTCAGCTCGTCGGGCAAAGGATCGCCGGGCAGCTCGCCGGCGGCCTCGGCGGCCAGGCGGTACAGGCGCGCGAGGAAGCGGTGCATGCCCTCGACGCCCGTGTCGGACCAGTCGGCGTCCTGGTCGGGCGGGCCGATGAAGAGGATGTACGCGCGTGCGGTGTCGGCGCCGTAGCGCTCGACGATCGACTGCGGCGAGACGACGTTGCCCTTGTTCTTGGACATCTTGTCGCCGTCGCGCAGGATCATCCCCTGCGTGAAGAGCGCGGCGAACGGCTCCTGCACCTCCTCGGGCAGGTGACCGAGATCGGCCAGCGCCTTGGTGAAGAAGCGCGCGTAGAGCAGGTGCAGGATCGCGTGCTCGACGCCGCCGATGTACTGGTCGACGGGCATCCACCGGCCGACGATCGCCGGATCCCACGCGGCCTCGTCGTTGGCCGCGTCGCAGTAGCGCAGGAAGTACCACGACGAGTCGACGAAGGTGTCCATCGTGTCGGTCTCGCGCTCGGCGGCGCCGCCGCACTGCGGGCACGACGTTCGCACCCAGTCCTCGGCGGCCGCCAGCGGTGAGCGCCCGCGCGGCTTGTAGTCCTCGACGTCGGGCAGCACGACGGGCAGCTCGTCGTCGGGCACCGCGACCGCGCCGCACCGCGGGCAGTGGACGATCGGGATCGGCGTGCCCCAGTAGCGCTGGCGTGAGATGAGCCAGTCGCGCAGGCGGTAGTTGATCGACGCGTGGCCCTTGCCCTCGCGCTCCAGCCAGGCGACGATCGCGGGCAGCGCCTCGCGGTTGTGCACGCCGTCGAACTCCGGTGCGGAGTTCACCAGCGGGCCGTTGCCGGTGTAGGGCAGCTCGCCTTCGGGATCGCCGGGATCGTCGATGACGCGCCTGATCTTCAGCCCGAACGCCTCCGCGAACGCGAAGTCCCGTTCGTCGTGCGCCGGGACCGCCATGATCGCGCCCGTCCCGTACTCCATGAGCACGTAGTCGGCGACGTACATCGGCAGGTGCTCGCCGTTGACCGGGTTGACCACCGTGCGGCCGAGTGCGACGCCGGTCTTCTCCTTGTCAATGTCGCCGCGCAGCGCCTTGTCGGCCGTCAGCGCACGGTTGACGTACTCGCGGACCTCGGCCTCGTGCGACGTTCCCTCGGCGAGCCGCAGCACGTCGGGATGCTCGGGCGCCAGCACGAAGAACGTCGCGCCGAACAGCGTGTCGGGGCGGGTCGTGAAGACCGGGTAGTCGGCGCGGAGCTCCTCGTTGTGAAAGACGACCTCGGCGCCCTCGCTGCGCCCGATCCAGTTGCGCTGCATCGTCTTGACGTGCTCGGGCCAGCGAATCGTCTGCAGCTCGGCGAGCAGCCGGTCGGCGTAGTCGGTGATGCGGAAGAACCACTGCTTGAGCTGGCGCACCTCGACGAGCGCGCCGGAGCGCTCGCCGCGCCCGTCGATGACCTGCTCGTTGGCGAGCACCGTCTCCTCGACCGGATCCCAATTGACGGCGGCCTCCTTCTGGTAGGCCAGCCCCCGCCGGAACAGCTCGAGGAAGATCCACTGCGTCCAGCGGTAGATGCGCGGCTCGTGGGTGCCGAACTCGCGCGTCCAGTCGATCGACAGCCCCCACTCGCGGAACTGCCGGCGGAACTCCTCGATCGCGGCCTCCGTCGAGTCGCGCGGGTGCTGACCGGTCTTGATCGCGTGGTTCTCCGCAGGCAGCCCGAAGGCGTCGTAGCCCATCGGGTTGAGCACGCGCCGGCCGGCCCGGCGATGGAAGTGCGCGACCGCGTCGCCGACGGCGTAGACCTTCAGGTGCCCGATGTGCGGCTCGCCGCTCGGGTAGGGCAGCATGACGAGCACGTAGGACTTCGGATCACCGCCGAGGTCGTTGGAGACCTCCCACGTTCCCTCCTCGGCCCACACGCGCTGCCAGCGCGGCTCGATCTCTGCGGGGTCGTAGCGATGCTCGGCGGCCATGGGCGAGGCGCGAAGGATAGAAGCCGCTCGGCCGGCGGCATGCGAGGGCTCGAACCGGCGTGCCACCCCCCGATGGCGCGCCGGAACGAGGTCCCCCAGCGTCCCGGGCTCAGACCGTTTGCGCGCTGAGGCCGGCTGCCTCGCGCAGGATGTCGGCCTTGCCGGTCTGCTCCCACGTGAAGTCCGGGTTGTCGCTGCGGCCGAAGTGCCCGTAGGCCGCCGTCTGCTGATAGATCGGGCGGTGCAGGTCCAGCGCCTGGCGAAACGCTCC
>DATMJM010000121.1:0-2444 GCA_035553935.1 Solirubrobacteraceae bacterium | reverse complement strand
CATCACGCTCGTCCTGCGCCACGTGACCGCAGCGGGCAGCAAGGGCACGTGGCGCAGGACGAGCGTGATGTCGCCCGCCGCGCCCGCCAGCAGCGGCGCGCTCTGCGTGTAGGCGCCGATCCCCGACGCGCCGCCCGTCGCGAGCGTCGACTCGACCGTGAGCGACTTCGACGGGCTGCTCGGCTCGGAGAGCACGCGAATCGCGCTCGTCCGGGCGCCGCCGGTGGCGACGATCGAGCGCACGATCTTGTTCGCCTCGCCGGCCGAGATGAAGATGCCGTGGTCGTATGAGCTGACGGCGACGGCGTCGCTGAGCTCGAGGCCGGCGGGGCCGGTGACGACGATCGCCGGCCCGGTCGCGGCCGCCTGCACGACGGCGACCTTCGACATCTTCGAGGCGGCGCCCGCGGCGCCGGAGAACGTCATCGTGCTGTTGACGAGAACGCCGGCCGTGCCGTTGATCGTCACGTCCGGAGCCGTGAAGTCCGCACCGGGATAGATGCCCGGCGCGACGGTGAAGATGTCGCCGGCGGCGGCGACGGCGGCCGCTTCGGCGAAGCCGCCGCAGGCGAGGTCGCCGGGGCCGCAGGCCCCGTCACCGGACTTGATGGTGTACGTCGCCGCGTTCGCCGCGGCAGGCGCGACGAGCACCGCCAGGGTGGCAGCGGCGATGGTAAACGGACGACGGCCCAGGCGTGGCATTCATTCCTCCAAAGATCGGCGCAGAAGCTTTCCTGAGGCCGTCCTCGGCAACTCTCGGGAAAAGCTGTAGACCCTGGGCATCTTGTATCCCGCGAGTCGGACACGACAATAACCCCGTAGATCCTCCTCGGTTGCGGTCTCTCCTGCCTTGAGGACGACTGTTGCGGCGACCCGCTCACCCCACTCGGGATCCGGGATCCCGCGGACGAGTGCCTCGGCGACCGCCGGATGGCTTTCGAGCACCGCCTCGACCTCTGCCGGCGCCACGTTCTCCCCCCCGGTGATGATCGTGTCGCCCGCCCTTCCCGTCACGGTGAGGTTGCCGTCCGCGTCGAGCGCACCCTCGTCGCCGGTGTGCAGCCAGCCGTCCCGGGCGATCGCGCCGGGCGCGACCGTCGGGCCCGCGACGAGGATCTCGCGCGCCGGGCCGATCCGCACGCGCGTGCAGAACAGCGGCGGCCCGCCCGTCGTCACCTGCGAGCAGGCCTCGGTGAGGCCGTAGGTCGCAACCGTCCGTACCCCGGCCGCGCCGGCGCGCTGCAGCAGCGCCGCGCCGACGGGCGCGCCGCCGACGAGCGCCGCGCGCAGCCGCGGCGGGTGGTGCAGCCCGGCATCCAGCAGCCGCCCGAGCGTCGTCGGCACGACGGAGACGAGCGTCGCGCGCGTGGCGATCTCGTCGGCCGCGGCCTCGGCGTCGAAGCGCTCGTGCAGCGTGACGCTCGTCGCGTAGACCGCGCTGCGCACGAGGATCGACAGCCCGCCGACGTGCGACAGCGGCAGGATGCACAGCCACGCGTCGTCGCGCTGCACGCCGAGTGCGACGGCCGACCCGAGCGCGCTCCACAGCCAGTTGCCGTACGTCAGCTCGACGGGCCGCGGGCCGCGCGTCGTGCCCGACGTGTGGACGACGATCGCCGCCGCGTCGAGGTCGTGCGTCGCGGCGATCGGCGCGCCGGCGTCGACCAGGCCCTCGAGCGGCTCGCCGATCACGGCCGCGCATCCCGCCGCGCGCGCACGGCGCTCAGCCGGCTTCAGGCGCAGGTCGAGCGGCACCGCGACGGCACCGAGCAGCAGGCAGCCGTGCAGTGTCTCGACGAACGCGCGGCGGGCGGGCAGCGCGATCCCGACGCGGTTGCCGGCTCTGACGCCGAGCGCGCTGAGGCGCTGCGCGGCGAGCGTCGCGGCCTCTTGCAGCTCGCCGTAGCGCAGGACCCCGTCCTCGGCGCGCAGCGCGATCGCATCCGGCCGGGTGCGAGCAGCGCGAACGAGCCAGGACTCCACGAGCATCCACGGAAAGTAGCCTGCACGCATGGCCATCGAGTGGACGCCGGGCGCAGGCGAGTACACCGACATCCGCTACGAGCTCAGCGGTGACGGGATCGCGAAGATCACGATCGACCGGCCCGAGGTCCGCAACGCCTTCCGCCCGCAGACGATCATCGAGATCTCCGATGCGCTTACGCGCGCCCGCGAGGACACTTCCGTCGGCGTCGTCGTCCTGACCGGCGAGGGCGAGCTGGCCTTCTGCTCGGGCGGCGACCAGAACGTTCGCGGCGACACGGGCTACCTGACCGAGCCGGGCGCGCCCGACGCCGTCGGGCGCTTCCACGTCACCGACCTGCACATCCAGATCCGCCGCCTGCCCAAGCCGGTCGTCGCGATGGTCGCTGGCTACGCGATTGGCGGCGGCCACGTCCTGCACCTCGTCTGCGACCTGTCGATCGCGGCCGACAACGCGCGCT